>CAIVDX010000263.1 GCA_903904805.1 uncultured Rhodospirillales bacterium | reverse complement strand
TCGGCGCGCAGCACGACCGTGCCGGAGGCCGGGCGCGGGCGGGTGGGCAGGGCGGCGGCGGGTCGGGATGGGGCGGGTCGGGATGGGGCGGGTCGCGATGGGGCGGGTCGCGATGGGGCGGGCACCGGCGCGGGCGAGGCCGGGCCGCGGCGGGCGGCGAGCAGGGGCCAGATGCCGTCGGGGGCGAGTTGCAGGATCAGCACCATCAGCGCGCCGAAGGCGATGGGTTCGTAGCTGCCGGTGCCGCCGGAGGTGAGCGATCCGACCAGGATCGGCAGCCAGTCCTGCAGCAGGTCGTTGGCGAGGGTGACCAGCACGGCGCCGAGGATCGCGCCGGCGGGCGAGGCGGCACCGCCGACCACGGCCATCAGCAGATACTCGATGCCGGCGGTGAGTCCGAAGGGGGTGGGGTTCACCGAGCGCTGCATGTGCGCGAACAGCCAGCCGGCGAGCCCGGCCAGCGCGCCGGCGACGATGAAGGCGAGCAGTCGGGCGCCGACGATCGACACGCCGCAGGAGGCGGCCGCCGCGGCACCGCCGCGCAGGGCGCGGATGGCGCGGCCGGAGCGGCTGTCGAGCAGATTGCGGATCAGCAGCACCGACACGGCGAGGGCGATGCCGACCACCGGCAGGAAATCGCGCCCCTCGGTCAGGCGGTGGCCGGCGATCACCAGCGGGGGGATGCCGCGCAGCCCGTCATTGCGGTTCAGCAGGTTGAGATTGGCGGCGATGAAATACAGGCTGACCGCCCAGGCGATCGAGGCGAGCGCGAGATAATGGCCGGACAGGCGCAGCGTGATGGCGCCGACCATCGCCGCCGCGAGCGCCGCCACCGCGATGGAGGCTGGCAGGGTGAGCCAGGGGGAGAGGCCGGCCTGGGTGGTGAGCAGCGCGGTGCTGTAGGCGCCGAAGCCGACGAAACTCGCCTGGCCGAAGCTGGTGATGCCGGCATAGCCGGTCAGCAGCACCAGCCCGAGCGCGACGATCGCGCCGATGCCCGCCATCGCCGCGAGCGTGGACCAGAACAGCGGGATCTGCGGCATGATCAGCGGGGCCAGGCTGATCGCCAGGATCGCCAGCGGCAGGGGTGGCGGCCGGCGCATCAGGAGTCGTCCTCGTCCACCGCGCCGGCGGACAGCGAGCGCCAGATCAGCACCGGGATGATGGTGGCGAAGACGATCGCCTCCTTGAACGGGCTGGCCCAGAAGGCCGAAAAGCTCTCGACGATGCCGACGCCGATCGCGGCGATGACGGCGGCGGGATAGACGGCCATGCCGGCGAAGATCGCGGCGACGAAGCCTTTCAGCCCGATCAGGAAGCCGCTGTCGTAATAGACTGTGGTGAGCGGGCTGAGCAGCACGCCGGACCCGGCGCCGATCAGCCCGGCCATGGTGAAGGCGCGCCGGCCGGCGGCGGCGGTCTCGATGCCCACCAGCCGGGCGCCGATGCGGTTCACCGCGGTGGCACGCAGGGCGCGCCCGGACAGGGTGGCGGCGAAATACACCGCCAGGGCGGCCATCACCGCGATCGCCGCCCCCACCACCCAGAGCTGCTGCGCGCGGATGAGCAGCGGGCCCAGCGTGATCGATCCCTCGGTGAGCGGCGGGCCGCGCAGACCCTCCGGCCCGAACGCCAGCAAACCCAGCCCGGTCAGCGCCAGATGCACGCCGACCGCGGCGATCAGCAGCACCAGGGTGGAGGCACGGGCGAGCGGCTGGAAGCCGAGCCGGTAGATCAGCGGCGCCATCGGGGCGACCACGCCGACCGCCAACGCGGCGGCGACCCAGGGACCAGGATGCAGCCCGGTCAGCACCAGGCAGCCGAAGATCGCCACCGTCGGCACCGCCAGGGTGCTCACCGCGAGGTGGCGCAGCCCGTCGGCCGGCTCGGTCAGCGCGCCCTTGAAAAAGGCCGCCAGCGCGAGCACCGCCAGCAGGGTGAGCGAGGCCGGGATATGGCCGTCTGCCAGCGCGGCATAGGTGAGGGCACCGAAGGCGACGAACTCGCCCTGCGGGATCAGCACGATGCGGGTCACGGCGAACACCAGCACGAGGCAGAGTGCGAGCAGGGCGTAGAGCGCGCCGTTCACCACGCCATCCTGGACCAGGATGGCGGCGATGTCGGGCGTCATCGGCCCCCTCGTGGGGGTGGGCGGTGGCTTATTCCTCGAGCAGCTTCCACGCGCCATCCTGGATCGTGACCATCACCCGCGCGCGCTTGTCGAAGCCGTTATGGTCGTCGGCCGACATGTTGGAGATGCCGTGGGTCAGCACGATGCCGTGCAGACCCTCGATCGCATCGCGCAGGGCGGCGCGGAACTCTGGCGTGCCGGGCTGCGCCTTGGCGAGCGCGACCGGCAGGGCGGCCTGCAGCAACAGGGCGGCGTCGTAGGCGTGGGCGCCGAAGGCGGCGACGCTGCCGGGGCCGTTCGCCGCCTCATATTTCGCCACGTAATCCATCGCCACCGGCTTGATCGGGTTGGCGGCGGAGAGC
>CAIVDX010000262.1 GCA_903904805.1 uncultured Rhodospirillales bacterium | reverse complement strand
CGAGGTATAGTATTCGGTGATCACCACGATGAACCCGGTCACCGCCAGACCCGTCAGACAGCACACGAACAGCGCCCCGCCGGTCGTCGCCCCACCCGCCAGGAACGGCAGCGGCGCGGAAAAGCCGATGAACCAGGCGATCACCCCGGCCACCGCCACGATCGACAACAGCCCAGTCACCACCAGCCCCTTATACAACGCGGCCATGATGTTGTTGCTCGCACCCAGCTTCACGAAATAGGTGCCGACGATCGAGGTGATGATGCACACCGCGCCGATGCCCAGCGGCAGCATCAGCATCGCATCCCGCACCTCCGGCTTGAAGAAAATCGCCGCCAGCAACATCGTCGCCACGCTCGTCACCGCATAGGTCTCGAACAGATCCGCGGCCATGCCCGCGCAGTCACCCACATTGTCGCCCACATTGTCGGCGATGACAGCCGGGTTGCGGGGGTCATCCTCGGGAATCCCGGCCTCGACCTTGCCCACCAGATCGGCACCCACATCCGCGCCCTTGGTGAAAATCCCGC
Organism: uncultured Rhodospirillales bacterium; assembly: GCA_903904805.1. Classification (GTDB taxonomy): domain Bacteria; phylum Pseudomonadota; class Alphaproteobacteria; order Acetobacterales; family Acetobacteraceae; genus CAIVDX01. The sequence continues at coordinate 1,264 of CAIVDX010000262.1, read as the reverse complement.
CGCCCAGTCTTGCGAAGATCGAAATCAGCGAGGCGCCGAACGACAGCCCCACCAGCGCCTCCAGCACCGGCCGGATATCCGTCCCCGGCATCATCGAGCGCAGCACGAAATAATAGATCGCCACACCCAGCAGCCCGAGCCCCACCACCAGCATGCCGGTGATCGCCCCAGCCTTGAAGGCAATGTCCAGGCCCGCCGCCAATCCGCCGCGCGAGGCCTGCGCGGTGCGCACATTCGCCCGCACCGACACATTCATGCCGACATACCCCGCCGCGGCCGACAACGCCGCGCCGATGAAGAAGCCGACCGCCACCTGGATCCCCAGCGTGAGCCCAAGGATCACCAGGATGATCAGCCCAACGATGCCGATCGTGGTGTATTGGCGGTTGAGATACGCCGCGGCCCCCTCCTGAACGGCGGCGGCGATTTCCTGCATGCGGGCATTGCCGGCATCGGCAGCCAGCACCTGGCGCGCGGTGACCAGGCCATACAGCAGCGCGAGTGCGCCGCACACGATGATGAGCACGGAAGCGAGTTGCATCTGGGGCGTTTCCTGTCCTGAACGTTTTTCCCGGCGTGGCTTCTTGTCGTGTTTTTATGTGCCGGCGTTCTTAAGTCCCGTCCGCTGATCGCGCCGGTTCAATCATCGCGCAACCAGCATGACAGAGGGCAGCAAACAGCACAAACCCGCCCGGCGCATCGCCGGGCGGGCTGTTCACCCCAAACTCTTCAGGTCCGCTGAGGCCTACTTCGCCGCGTCAGCGTTGTAGCGCTCGATCGACTCCACGATCAGCTTCTTCGCCTCGACCACATCGCCCCAGCCGAGCACCTTCACCCACTTGCCGGGCTCCAGATCCTTGTAGTGCTCAAAGAAATGCTTGATCTGATCGAGCGTGATCTGCGGCAGGTCGGTGTAGTTCTCCACCTTCACATAGCGCTTGGTGATCTTCGATGACGGCACGGCGATGATCTTCTCATCCATCCCGCCATCATCCTCCATCCGCAGCACGCCGATCGGGCGCACATTGATCACCGCCCCCGGCACGATCGGGCGCGTGTTGGCGATCAACACATCGATCGGATCACCATCGTCCGACAGCGTGTGCGGCACAAAGCCGTAATTCCCCGGATACCGCATCGGCGTGTAGAGGAACCGATCGACAAATAAGGTACCCGCCTCCTTGTCCATCTCATACTTGATCGGCTCGCCGCCGATCTGGACCTCGATGATGACATTGAGATCGTCGGGCGGGTTCTTCCCAAT
>CAIVDX010000261.1 GCA_903904805.1 uncultured Rhodospirillales bacterium | reverse complement strand
TGTGAAAGCGGGAAATAGGGTTCAATCCGGCGCATCTGCGCCTTCGTCAGTAGGAAAAAGTCGGCCATGGTGGGTACCTCCCGCCATTCCAGAATCACGCAACGCCGAGCCTATGCAAGGGAATTAATGGGTCCTGACCCTAGCAAGACGCAATTGATCTTCGTCCAGATGCCGCGCTGGCCAATGCCCTTGCCGGCGTTCAGCTCGCCGCCTGTCAAGGTTGATCTGCGCGAGATTTTGTCGGTCGCACATCATGTCACCATAGCCGAACCGGAAATGTTTGCTGGCATCGAGCAGCCACGCTACTTTTATGACATCAATCACATCAATGGTGAGGGCCGCAGTCAGTTCACTCATATATTCGGTGATTTTTTGCAACGAGCGCTCGCGGCATCGCGGAGCGTGATCCAGTGAGTTCCGAATTCGGCCTGTCCAGGTTATCCAACCAGGCGGCACAAGGCCCTCTGTTGGGGGTGGTTCGATCGGATTTAATTGCTAATTCTCGGGGGACAAGTGATTAAGACAATCACCATGCACGCGATGTCTGTCGGCAGCTTCGTGTCGATGCTGTCGAGCCTCTCGGGGATTCTCGAAAAGGCGGAGGCCCATGTCGGAGATGATGGCGCGGGGCTGATGGGGGCGCGGCTGGCGGAGGATATGTTTCCGTTGTCGAAACAGGTGCAGATCGCTTGTGATCATTCGCTCGACTGCGTCGCGCGGCTGACTGGGCAGGCGTCCAGCCGCGGGCTGAATGACGAGACGACTCTGGCGCAGCTGCGGGCGCGGATCGCCGAGACTGTGGCTCGGCTGCAGGCGGCTGATCCGGCTGATTTCGCGGGAGCGGAGGAGCGGGCCTGCTTGATACCCTTGCCAGGGAACATGGAAGCGGCGATGACCGGGCTGGAGTTGCTGCGCGGCTGGTCGTTGCCCAACATCTATTTTCACATCGTCACCGCCTACGACATTCTGCGCCATGCGGGCGTGCCGATCGGCAAGCGGGATTATCTGGCGGCGATGGGGCAGTTCATGCGGCCACGCGCGGGCTGAGACCGCCTACGCATTGCGATGGAGGCTGGCGTCCACCGCCTCGGCCACCAGGGCGGCGGTGGCGGCGCTCAATGTCCAGCCGAGATGGCCGTGGCCGGTGTTGTAGAATATGCCGGGGCGTTTGCCCGCGCCCACGCGGGGGGTGAGGCTGGGGGTCATCGGGCGCAAGCCGGCCCAGGGGATGGCGTGTTCGGTGCTGACATCGGGGAAGATCGCGCGCACCCAGTCGGTGAGGGGGCGGATGCGGTCGGTGCGGATGTCGCGGGTTTCGCCGTTGAACTCTGCGGTGCCGGCGACGCGGAAGCGGGTGGGGCCGAGGCGGCTGGTGGCGATCTTGGTTGCGTCGTCGAGCAGACCGACCTGGGGGGCGGCCGCGCGGCTGGCGGGGTCATTCAGCATCACGGTGATCGAGTAGCCCTTCACCGGGTAGATGTTCACGCGCTCGCCGAGCATGGCGGCAAAGGCGCGGCTGGCGATGCCCGCACAGATCACCACGGCGTCGGCGGCGTGTGTGATCGGTCCGCCTGGCCCCTGGGCGGTGATGGTGACGCCGCCGGTGGCGGCTACGATCTCGCGCACGGTGGTGTCGAACATAAAGTGCGCGCCGCGGCGGATGCAGGCGTCGGCGAGGCCCTGGGTGAAGAGATGGCAGTCGCCGGTGCTGTCGGATTGGGTGAAATAGCCGCCGTAGAACTTGCCGCTGAGGGTGGGTTCGATCTGGCGCATTTCCGTGGGTGTGACGGCGCGCTGGTCGAGGCCGGCTTCGCGGAGCAGGCCGTTCACCCTGGTTGCGGCGTCGAAGGCGGCCTTGTCGCGGTGGATGTGCAGCAGGCCGTTGGTGGCGAGGTCGAAATCGATGCCTTCCTGTTCGGCGATGGCGAAGAGATGGGCGCGGGCCTCGATTGCCAGGCGGGTGGTGGCGATGGTGTTGGCGCGATAGTTTCTGATCTGGCCGATGAATTCGGCGAGCCAGCCATATTTGTGCAGGCTCGGGCGTGGGTTGAGGAGCAGCGGTGCGTCAGCCCGCAGCATCCATTTCAGCCCCTTGATGAGGGTGGGGATGGAGTTCCAGGCCTCGGCATTGCTGGCGGAGAGCTGGCCGCCATTGGCGAAGGAGGTGTCCATCCCGCCATAGCGCTGGCGTTCGAAGAGGGTAACGGCGTGGCCGCGGGCGAGCAGGGCGTGGGCGGTGGTTACGCCGGTGATACCGGCGCCGATGATCGCGATCTTCGACATGGACCACTCATAGATGGCCGCGCGGCGATTGTCGCGAGATGGCACCGCGTCCGGTGTCGCCGATCGCACAGAATTGTCAGATCACGTGATCGGGAGTGATCCGGCTGGTCATCTGCGCGTTCCGCCTGTTAGGACCTGGATAAGGATGCAGGATGGGCAATGCTCCGTGAGTTCAAATTGCATCATGAGGCTGGGCGGCAGCGCGCACTGCTGCGCCATTCCGTGCTCGACACCGACGAGGAAGAACCGGTCGAGCGGATCGTGCGGCTGGTGGAGCAGACGTTGTCGTTGCCGATCAGCTCGGTGACGCTGATCGATGAGCCGCGGCAATGGTTCAAGGCCAAGCGCGGCGTCGAGGTCTGCGAGGGTGTGGCGGAGCTTGGCGCTGGGCAGGATCTGGACGGGCTGATCGCGGGTGCGGATGCAGCGCTGTATCGGGCGAAGCTGGCTGGGCGCAATCAGGTGGTGCTGGCCGCGCCGTCGGACTAGCCGGCTTTGGCGGTGTCCGTGCACGTCAATCGCTCCACCGCGTTGAACCGTGGGGCAGGTCGCTGCTAGGAAGCGGGTCAGCTTTGTCAGGTGACCGCATGCGCGACAGCCAACGTATTCCGGAACTGGATTCGCTGCGCGGCATCGCGTCGCTTCTGGTGATGATCCACCATAATCTGCTGGCATCAAATCTGATGGTCGGGCCACTGTTCGTGCTGACCTCGACGCCGTTCAGCGCAATCTTCACCGGCCGCCACGCGGTGATGTTTTTCTTTGTATTGAGCGGCTTCGTGTTGACGCGATCATTGGGACGCTTTGGTGCCCGGTCGGATTGGCGCGATTGGATCGGCTGGATTGCCCAGCGGACGGTGCGGCTTTGTCTGCCGGGCTTCGTGTCTTTGGTGATCTCGGCTTTTCTCTATGGTGCGGTCTATGACGGCACCTGGGACAGTGAGGGATGGTGGCTTTCATCGACGCTTTGGCAGAGCCCTCCGTCGGTTGCATCGATCATCGAGCAGGGCCTCGGCCTGCGATCGACCCTCCGCTATGAGGGCAATAACGTGCTCTGGAGCCTGGCGCATGAGTGGCACATTTCGATCTTTCTGCCGATTGTCGCCACGTTCGCGTGGCTGCGTCTGCGGTCCTCGGCAACGGCGATGCTGTTTCTGGCCATCGGCTTGGCGGGGGCGGCCGGTGGCGACAAGTTGACGTCGATCGGTGTTGGCGCGGGTGCGATCGATTTTCTGCGCTCCACCGCCTATTTCGTGTTGCCATTCTGCTTCGGCGTCGCGATTGAGCGGTTGGGATTGATGGAGATCAGGGCGACGATGGTGCAGACCGTCGCCGCATGGATCGCGGCATTTGGGCTGTGCCGATTTGCCAATGACCTGTCGGATTATGCGTTTTCGGTGATCATGATCTGGCTGGCGGGGCAGCCTGGGCTGTTCGCCCGGGTGCTGCGCCAGCCGGTTCTGGCCTGGCTCGGGCGGGTGTCCTTCAGCCTGTATCTGGTTCATGAGCTGGTGTTGGCGGTGCTGCATCACTTGCTGCATGGGGCTGTCGCACCGTGGCTGATCTTGGTGCTCAGCTGTTGCCTGGCGCTGGTCGCGGCGCAGATTTTCTACAGTGTGATTGAACGGCGCAGCCATCATCTGGCGCGATGGATCCAGCGCAGTCTGCGTGGGCAGGCTTTGCCGGCTGTGGTGCCAAGCTAGGCGGAGTACAGCTTCTTGCCAGGCTTCAGGCGGGTCCCTAGCCTACCTGCAAAATCGCAGGGAGGCCGCAATGTTGAAAGTCTACAGCTACCATAATTCGATCTGCACGCAGAAGGTGTTCATCACTCTGGCGGAAAAGGGCATCGAGTACAGCACGCAGAACATCGACCTGTTCAAGAATGAGCAGTTCACGCCTGAATATCTCAAGATCAACCCGAAGGGCGTGGTGCCGGCGCTGGACCATGACGGGCGGATTGTCATCGAAAGTTCGCTGATCTGCGAATATCTCGATGAGGTGTTCCCCACGCCCGCGCTGGTGCCGGCCGATCCGTATCTGCGGGCGAAGATGCGGCTGTGGAGCAAGATGGTGGATGAGATGCTGTTCGAGGCGACGCGGGAGCTGAGCTTCTCGGCGATGTTTCGCCAGAAGATGCGCGACATGACCGAGGAGCAGCGGCAGGGGCGATTCATCAATGTGGGGGATCCGATCAAGCGGGCACGGCTGATCTCGACCTATGAGGAGGGGGTGGAGAGCCCCTATGTGCTGCAGGGCATCGGCGCGTTCGAGATGGCGTTTGAGAAGATGGAGAAGGACCTGGCGCAGGCGGAGTGGCTGGTGGGCGGGGCGCTGAGCCTGGCCGATATCAACATGATGCCGTTCGTCGCCCGGCTTTATTACATCGATCTGCTGGATGTCTGGTTGCAGGGCCGTCCGCGCGTGGCGGAGTGGTGGGCGCGGGTGCAGGCGCTGCCGAGCTATCGGGCGTCTGTGCCGGACAAGACGAGCGCGGAGCAGGTGGAGCAGATGCGGCTGCATGGCAGCCGGATTCACCTCAGGGTGGGGCAGCGCCGGGCGGAGTATCTGCGGCAGCGGGCGGCTTGAACCGGGGTGATGGGTAGACTAAGTCTATCGGACTAAGTTCTGGTGAGATCATGTTGAGCGTGAACATTCATGAGGCGAAGACGCATCTGTCGCGGCTGATCGAAGCGGCGGTGCGTGGCGAGCCGTTCGTGATCGCCAAGGCGGGCAAACCGTTGGTGATGGTGAGTGCGATCGTGCCGCCGGCGCCCGCGCCGCGGGTGGGGTTCATGGCGGGCGAGATTGAAGTGCCGGATGATTTCGACAGGATGGGCGAGGCGGAGATCGGGGCGTTGTTCGGCGGGGCCGATCCGCTGCCGTGAGGGTGCTGCTGGACACGCATCTGCTGCTCTGGGCGGCGGCCGGGTCGCCGCGCCTGTCGGCGGAGGCGCGCGGGATCATCGAGGACCCTGGCAATGCAATGCTGTTCTCTGCGGCCTCGATCTGGGAGGTGGCGATCAAGAATGGGCTGGGGCGGGCGGATTTTCGGGTTGATCCGCGGGCGCTGCGGGCGGGGTTGCTGGCGGCGGGCTATGTGGAGCTGGTGATCAGCGGGGCGCATGTGGTGGCGGTGGATGGTCTGCCGGCGCTGCATCGCGATCCGTTCGATCGGCTGCTGGTGGCGCAGGCGCTGGCTGAGGGCGTCGTGCTGGTCAGCAGCGATCCGATGGTTGGGCGGTATGCTGGGTCGGTGCGGGTGGTCTGACCGGCAACGACCACATATCGGGCCGATCAGAAGTGAGGTGCATCCGGCCCGAGTTTCAGAGCCGCCGCACCACGTAGGCGGTTTCGAGAGCCTTGGTGATGTCTGCCGCGTGGTTGGAATCGCGGGCTTCGACCATCACTTCCAGCTCGGCCGCCTGCACGCTTTCGGAGGCGAACAGGCGCTGGTGACTGACTTCGATGATGTTGCCGCCCGTTCGGCCGATATGGCCGGCGATGTCGGCGAGGACGCCGGGGCGGTCGGGGATGTCCATGTGCAGGCGCAGCAGGCGGCCGTCGCGCAGGAGGGCGCGGACCAGAACCGTGGAGAGAATGCGGCTGTCGATGTTGCCGCCGCAGACTGTGGTGCCGACGCGTTTGCCTTTGAATTTCTCGGGGAAGGCGAGGAGGGCGCCGACGCCGATCGCGCCCGCGCCTTCGGCGACGACTTTGGCACCCTCGACCAGCAAGGCGATGGCGTCCTCCACCGTGCGTTCGGGGACGATCAGGATGTCGTCCACCTTTTGGCGGATGATCTCCAGCGGGCGTTCGCCGACGTCGCGCACGGCGATGCCTTCGGCGATGGTGGGGCCGCCGACGACAACTGGCTGGCCGGCCAGGCGCTGGGCCATGGCGGTGTAGTTCTCGACCTCAACGCCGATGATTTCCATGTTCGGGCGCAGCGCGCGGGCGACGGTGGCGCAGCCGGCGAGCAGGCCACCACCACCGATGGGGATGACCAGGACATCGAGGTCCGGCGCATCCTCCAGCAATTCCAGCGCCATGGTGCCCTGGCCGGCGATCACGGCGTCGTCGTCATAGGGGTGGATGTAGACCAGGCCGTCGCGGGCGGAGAGTTCGACCGCGTGGGCGGCGGTTTCGGCCAGGGTTTCGCCGAACAGCACGACCTCAGCCCCCCAGCTGGCGGTGCGGGTGACCTTGGTGGAGGGGGTGAAGCGGGGCATCACGATGGTGGCCTTGATGCCGAGCAGGGAGGCGTGGCGGGCGACGGCCTGGGCGTGATTGCCGGCGGACATCGCCACCACGCCGGCGCGGCGTTCGGCCTCGGTCAGCAGGGCGAGGCGGTTGGCGGCACCGCGTTCCTTGAAGGCTCCGGTGGCCTGCAGGCAATCAAGCTTGAGGGTGACGGTGGCACCGGTGGCGCGGGAGACGGTGTGCGACTGCACCGATGGCGTGCGGATGACTTTGCCCGCGATACGCGCCGCAGCCGCCTGAACGTCGAATAGCTCAATCACAGTGGCGCCCCTTGTAGGGCCAAATTTCCAAAAGTTCTTTGGGTCTTTCTTTCAAGAAAGACCTTCTTTTTTGAAAAAAAGAAGCAAAAAACTTTTGGGACTCTGGTGCGGTGGGAAGGCTCACATCTCAGCCGAATTTGACTGAGAGGATCTCGTAGCTGCGGTCGCCGCCGGGGGCGGGGACGGAGATGCTGTCGCCGGGTTTCTTGCCGATCATGGCCTTGGCCAGCGGCGAGGAGATGGAGAGCAGGCCCAGCTTGATGTCGGCTTCGTACATGCCGACGATCTGATAGCTGGTTTCCTTCTCGCTCTCTTCGTCGACCAGTTTCACGTGGGCGCCGAACTTCACCTGCTCGCCGGTGAGGGTGGCGGGGTCTATCACTTCGGCGGCACCGGTCACTTCTTCCAGCTCGGCGATGCGGCCCTCGATGAAGGACTGGCGTTCGCGCGCGGCGTGGTATTCGGCGTTTTCCGACAAATCGCCATGGCTGCGCGCCTCGGCGATGGCGCGGATCACCGCGGGCCGCTCGGTGCTTTTCAGCAGGCGCAGCTCGTCCTCCAACCGCTTCAGGCCCAGGGCGGTCATTGGGAATTTTTGCAAGGCGACGATCCTCAGTCTCTGGCAGGCGTTGGAGTGAACATGACAGGCTTGACCCGGGCAGCCGGGGTCACGGCTTCTGGCCCCGGGGCCGGGGGCCTCGAGGGTCAGAACGATCCGTGAAAATACGCTTGCAGGGGGGCGACTTCAAGAGTCCCGGCTTTCAGGGCCGCGATGGCCAGGATCGCGGCCCGTGCGCCGGCGAAGGTGGTGTAGACCGGCACCAGGTGGGTGAGCCCGCTGCGGCGGATGTCGAAGCTGTCGGCGATGGATTGCGGGCCCTGGGCGGTGTTGATCACCAGCTGGACCTCGCCGGAGCGGATCGCGTCGACGCAATGCGGGCGGCCTTCCAGCACCTTGTTCACCTGGCGAACGGGCAGGCCGGCCTCGGTGAGCTTTGCCGCCGTGCCACGGGTGGCGAGGATGGAGAAGCCCATATCCACCAGGCGGCGGGCGAGCGGGATCGCGGCGGCCTTGTCGGCGTCCTTCAGCGAGAGGAACACCGTGCCGGACATCGGCAGGCGGGTGCCCGCACCCAGCTGGCTCTTGGCGAAGGCGCGCTCGAAGCTGGAATCGATGCCCATCACCTCGCCGGTGGATTTCATCTCCGGGCCGAGGATGGTGTCCACGCCGTCAAAGCGGCTGAAGGGGAAAACGCTCTCCTTCACCGCGACGTGGTTGGAGACGGCGCGCGTGTCGAGCTTGAAGTCGGAGAGCTTCGCGCCGGCCATCACGCGGGCGCCGATCTTGGCGATGGGAATGCCGGTGGCCTTGGCGACGAAGGGCACTGTGCGGGCGGCGCGGGGGTTCACCTCGAGCACATAGACATCGTCGCCCTTGATGGCGAACTGCACGTTCATCAGCCCGACGACGCCGAGCGCGCGGGCCATCGCCGCGGTTTGCAGGCTGAGCTCGGTGACCATGGCGGGGGCGAGGGTGTAGGGGGGCAGCGAGCAGGCGGAATCGCCGCTGTGGATGCCGGCCTCCTCGATATGTTCCATCACGCCGGCGACGAAGACGCCGCTCGGCCCTGGGGTGCCGTCTGCGATGCAGTCGACATCGACCTCGATGGCGTCGTTCAGATAGCGGTCGATCAGCACCGGGTTGTCGCCAGAGACGCGGACGGCTTCGCGCATGTAGCGGACCAGGCCGGATTTTTCGTGCACGATCTCCATCGCGCGGCCGCCGAGCACGTAGCTGGGGCGGATGACGATGGGGTAGCCGATGCGCTCGGCGATGGCCTCGGCCTCGGGTGCGGAGCGGGCGATGCCGTTTTCAGGCTGGCGCAGGCCCAGTTTTTGCAACAGCTGCTGGAAGCGCTCGCGGTCCTCGGCGGTGTCGATGGCATCGGCCGAGGTGCCCAGGATGGGGATGCCGGCCTTTGCCAGGGATTGAGACAGCTTCAGCGGGGTTTGGCCGCCATACTGCACGATGCAGCCCAGGAGTGTGCCGTTGGTCTGCTCCTTGCGGATCAGGGCGATCACGTCCTCGGCGGTGAGGGGTTCGAAATAGAGGCGGTCGGAGGTGTCGTAGTCCGTGCTGACTGTTTCGGGGTTGCAATTGACCATGATGGTCTCGAAGCCGGCCTCGCGCAGGGCGTAGGAGGCATGGACGCAGCAATAGTCGAACTCGATGCCCTGGCCGATGCGGTTCGGACCGCCGCCGAGGATGATGATTTTCTGCTTGTCGGTGGGCAGCGATTCGCACTCGGGTTCGCCGAAGCCGCCTTCGTAGGTGGAATACATGTAGGGTGTGGCGGAGGCGAATTCGGCCGCACAGGTGTCGATGCGTTTGTAGACCGGGTGGACGTTGAGCCTGCCGCGCAGGGCGGCGACCTCGGTTTCCTTGATGTTGGCGAGTTTCGCGAGCTGGCCATCGGAAAATCCGAGCGCCTTGAGTGCGCGAAGGGCGTTGGCGTCGTTCGGCAGGCCCTCGGCGGCGACCTGGCGCTCGGCGGCGACGATCTTTTCCAATTCGCGCAGATACCATGGGTCGAAGCGGGTGACCTCGTGGATTTCCTCCACCGAGAGGCCGTCGCGCAGGGCTTGGGCTGCCATCACCAGACGGTCGGGGCGCGGGGCGGACAAAGCGGCGCGGTAGGAATCGCGTGAGCCGTCGCCGGGGACTTCCACCGGATCGAGGCCGGAGAAACCGGTCTCCATGCTGCGCAGGCCCTTTTGCAGCGCTTCGGCGAAATTGCGGCCGATCGACATCGCTTCACCCACCGACTTCATCGATGTGGTCAGCAAGGGTTGTGTGCCGGGGAATTTCTCGAAGGTGAAGCGGGGGATCTTCACCACCACATAATCGATGGTGGGTTCGAAGCTGGCGGGGGTGACCTTGGTGATGTCGTTGGCGAGTTCGTCCAGCGTGTAGCCGACGGCGAGGCGCGCGGCGACCTTGGCGATCGGGAAGCCGGTGGCTTTCGATGCGAGGGCAGAACTGCGTGAGACGCTGGGATTCATCTCGATGACCAGCATGCGGCCATCGGCGGGGTTCAGCGCGAACTGCACGTTCGACCCACCTGTGTCCACGCCGATCGCGCGCAGACAG
>CAIVDX010000260.1 GCA_903904805.1 uncultured Rhodospirillales bacterium | reverse complement strand
GCCGCCGCCACCGTCTCGATCACCCGGATCAATGCCGGCTCGGCCTACAACATCATCCCCGAGAGCGCGCATCTCGGCGGCACCATCCGCAGCTTCGACCCCGACATCGGCACCCTGATCGCGCAGCGCATGAGCGTCATCGCCAGCGCGCTGGCCAGCGGCTTCGGCGTCAGCGCGCAGACCGAGATCAAGCGGATGTTCCCGGTCCTGGTGAACAGCCAGGCGCAGGCCGAGGCCGCCATGGCCATCGCCGCCGCGATGGTCGGCGCCGACCTGGCCCGCTTCGATCCGCGCCCCAAGGGCGGCAGCGAGGATTTCGCCGACATGCTCCAGCGCGTGCCCGGCGCCTATCTGTTCGTTGGCCAGGGCGAGGGCCCGGCGCTGCACAACCCGCATTATGATTTCAACGACGCCGCGCTGCCGATCGGCGCCAGCCTGCTCGCCCGTATCGCCCAAGACCGTACAAACCCTGACCGCACCCAGCCTTAGTTCACTCAGGTGAGCTGATCCGCGCGACACAGCAGCGCCGGGAACCCTGCGGTTCCCGGTGCTTTTGTGCGCGCGCGGTGAGGATCAGGCCGCGTTCGGCAAGGCCGTCGCGAGGGCTGCCACCGCATCGGCCGTCGCCGCCGACAGGGTCCAGCCGAGATGCCCATGCCCGGTGTTATAGAACACCCGCGCATTCCGTCCGCGCGTCACCCGCGGCATCATGTCCGGCATCATCGGCCGCAGCCCCGCCCACGGCACCACCTGGCGCGTGCTCATCTGCGGGAAATGCCGCCGACACCAGGCCACCAGCGGAGCGATCCGCTCGGCGCGGATATCGCGGTTGATGCCGTTGAACTCCGCCGTGCCGGCCACCCGGAAGCGGTCGGCGCCAAGCCGGCTGGTGACGATCTTCGCGCTGTCATCCAGCAGGCTGGTCCAGGGCGCGGCCTGCTGGTCGGCCGGCGTGGGCAGGTTCACGGTGATCGAATAGCCCTTCACCGGATACACATTCATCCGGTCGCCCAACCCACGGGCCAGATCGCGGGACATCACCCCGCTGCAGACGATGACCTTGTCGAACCGGCTCTGCTCCGCCGGCTGGGCACGCCCATCCGCCAGCACCTCGCCGGCGCGATGGCGGATCAGCACACCGGCCTCGCCGGCATCCGCCCCCAGCACCTCGGTCGACATCCGCATCACCACCCCAAGCCGCGCGCAGGCTGCGGCCAGGCCGGTGGTGAATTTATGGATGTCGCCGGTGAAGTCCGACGGCGTGTACCAGCCGCCATGAAAATCGCCCTGCAGCGCCGGCTCGATCGCCCGCATCTCCTCGCGCGTCACCGCCCGCCGCTCCAGCCCGCCCTTGGCCAGCAGCGCCGAGGTCCGCCCGGCATCCTCGAACTCCGCCCGTGTGGCATAGACATGCAGGATGCCGCGCTCCTCGCAGTCGAAATCGATGCCGGCCTCCTCGGCCATCCGCCGCAGATGCCCGCGCGCCTCGATCGCCAGCCGCGCGGTGGTGATGGTGTTCTGCTCATGGCGGGGAATGGCGGCGATGAATTCCGCCATCCAGGAAATCTTGTGCCAGGACGGGGTGGGGTTCAACAGCAGCGGCGCGCCGGGCTGGAACATCCAGCGCAGGCCCTTGAACACCGTCGCCCAGCTGTTCCAGACCTCGGCGTTGGAGGCCGAAAGCTGGCCGCCATTGGCGAACGAGGTCTCCATCGCCGGGTAGGGATGGCGGTCGAACAGGCTCACGCGGCAGCCGCGCCGGGCGAGGCTGTAGGCGGTGGTGACCCCGGTGATGCCGGCGCCGATCACCGCGATGTTCGGCTGAGATGTGTCGACAAGATGAACTGCGGACATAGAGGCTCCTCTCCCGCATTGCGGGTCTGGCCCCCTCTGTCATTGGCCTGAGAG
>CAIVDX010000259.1 GCA_903904805.1 uncultured Rhodospirillales bacterium | reverse complement strand
GCGCGCGCAGGTCGGCGAGGCGCTCCAAGCTTCAGCGACAAGCGTTACCGTGTCTGCCCCGTGGAGCAATGCCAAGGCCCGGATCTGGTTGGCGAAGATTTCCTTGTCTTCAACGTCGCGCGGGCAGCATTGAAGACTGTAGATTTCCCTACCGCTTGTGATTTCGCAAAAGACATCGAACTCACCGCTCCTTCTCAAAAGAGTTTCAGCAGTGAATTTCGCGTGCTCGATTTTTTCAGCAATAACTTTAGGAATTGTGTCGATCATTTTTAATATCCATCGGGTCGAATGAATTGCCCGTATGATCAATTTACCAAACCGTCGCTTCTTGAGTCAAAATTGAAATTCGTGTGATTAGGAGATTTCTCCAATATCTTTTTCTTGACCGTTTCTAGATCCATGGCACCTCTAATGGGAACCGGGGTTGCTGACGAGGTTGGATGCTAGCGCAACGCGATGGGCTGCTCGGCTGGGCGACCGGTCGGCTCATCTACCATGACAATATCGCGCCCGGCGTCATCCGCCGTCTGCTGACCAGTGGCCCCGCGCGTCGCCAAGCCATCTTCGCCCTGGCCGCTGCCGAGGTCGGTGCTGAACGCCACGAACAGGTCATGGGGATCCAGCCTGACGACGCTGCCGCCATCCTGCGTGCTGAAATCATCTGCGACGGCAGCGCCAAGGATATCCTTACCGAGTTGCTCGGCCGCGAACCGCCGGAGGGGCTCCGTGGCAGTCTCGAACGGATCGGCCTGTCCCCATTGCGTGAGGCCCGCCTCTACGGTCGGCTGATCGAGGTGTTCATCGATCCTCATCAGCATGCCGCGGCTGAGGCGCTGCGGCATGCCGGTCCGATCTCCAGCGCCATGCTGCGGGTTCTCGATATCGTGCCCCCGCAACTTCTGCATCCGGGCGTCCTGCGCCGCCTATCCTCTCCCGCCGAAGCGCTCGGCTTCGTCGCTGCCGTCCAGTTCGTCGGATCCGTGAACAGCGGGGCCAACCATGCGGCGATCCTCGAGGCGGTGGCGCGTTTGCGCGACGAGGCGGGTCTGGATGACATGCTGGTGCGCTTCGCGCGCCGCGCGGATCATCCGCTTGGCGAACCGTTGGCTGCTGATGTCGAAATCCGCCCGCTGCTGAAAGTCGCAGATCTGATTCGTACCGCGAGGCAGCTGCGAAATTGCCTGTCGTCCGAACGAAGGATCCTGGGCGCGCTCCGTGGCCGCAGCGCCTACGCCATCTTCCAGCATGGATCGCAGGACCCCGTGGTGATGGAGTTCACAAAGCTGAGCAATGGCGGCTGGTTCTACCTTGACTGCCATGGACCGCGGAATGGGACTGTGCAGACGGAGATCGAGGAGGCCGCCCATGCCAAGTGTCAGGCCGCTGGCGTACCCTACATGCCCCAAGGGCGGGGCGGACGTGGCCGGTTTGATCGCTTCAATGATGCCTACGAACCCTGCCTGATGGACCTGGCGGACTGACGACTTCCGATCAGTTAAGATCGGAAGAGCGTCGTGTAGGGAAAGAGTGTG
>CAIVDX010000258.1 GCA_903904805.1 uncultured Rhodospirillales bacterium | reverse complement strand
TGATAACGCGCTGTCCGTTGATCATCTCTGTGTCCCCGTTGTGGTGGTGGTTGGTGTGACTCGGTCCCAAACGTCCAAAGGTATTTTGCTTCTGGTTTTCAAAAAAGCAGAGTCTCTCTTAGTGCAGCTTGGGAGTTGTGAAACGCGCCGTCCGATCACCTGAGGTGACTGTGACGCTGTATGTGCGGGCCTTCCGTGCCAGCGTGAGCGGCACCCGCGCGCCGGCGTCGCCGAATTGCCAGATGCTGCGCCAGAGTGTGGGCAGATCCTCGATCTCGGTGTCACCGATGGCGATGATGCGGTCGCCGGGCTGGATGCCGGCTTCGTCGGCCGGGCCGCCATCGGTCACGCCGCCGATGAAGATGGCATCGGCACTTTCCACCGCGGTGATGCCAAGCCAGGCGCGCGCGGGTTTGTTGACGCGGCCGTAGCGCATCAGATCCGGCAGGATCGGCTGCAGCAGCCAGCTCGGCACGAACATGTTCATATCGACTTTGCGCTTGTCGTCCTCGCGCTGGAGGATCAGCGAGCCGATGCCCAGCAGGGTGCCTTTGCTGGAGATCAGCGCGGCCCCGCTCCAGAGCGGATGCGCGGGGGCGGTGAACAGGGCGTCGTCGATCAGATATTCCCAGTAGCCGGCGAATTCCTCGCGGCCGATGATCTCGCCGCGCAGCGCGCGGGAGCGGCCGCCATGGGCCGCGGCGATGACCTGGTCGCCGACGCGGGCGTCGTCCTCGCGGGCCGGCGGCAGATAGGGCAGGCCGAGCTTGCCCAGCGGCTGCACCAGGCCGAAGCCGGTGGCGTGGTCGTAGGCGAGCGCGTCGCCCGGCACGGCGCGGCCGTCATGGGCGGTCAGCCAGATGCTCTCGGCCTCGGTGATCAGATAGCCGATGGTGAGCACCAGCCCGTCGGAGGAGATCACCACGCCGTTGCCGATGCGCTCGGTGCCGAGAATGGCGGCGGTGAAGGCGTCTTCCGGCGCGCGGGCCTTGAGACCGACAACGGCACGCAGGGCCTGGTCGAGATCGAACGCGCAGTTCGACTGGTCCGGTTGTTGCTCTAGCGGGATGTCCCAGTCGGGAGTGGCCATGCGTGTCGCCTCGGTTCAGTGCGGGGCGCAGTCTAGGGGTTAAAGCCGGGCGGTCCAGTCCCCGGCGGCGGGGCAACGGGTTGTTCTTTTTTGAAAAAAAGAACCAAAAACGTTTGGACGTTGGGTGCGGAGAATGGGCTTGCGCGGTGTTCTGGCGATGGGGCTGTGCTTGCTGGTGGCCTATGGGCTCAGCGAGGGGCGAGGGCGGATTCGATGGCGCACCGTCATCGGCGGCATGGGGCTGCAGCTGGTGCTCGGGCTGCTGCTGATCCGGCTGCCGGCGGCGCGGCTGCTGCTGGCGCCGCTGAACGGCGCGGCGGATGCGCTGCAGAAGGCGTCCGACGCGGGCAGCGGGTTCGTGTTCGGCTATCTGGGCGGCGGCGCGCTGCCGTTCGATGAGAAGTTCCCCGGGGCGGCCTATATCCTGGCGTTTCGCGCGCTGCCTCTGGTGGTGATCATCTCCGCGCTGTCGGCGGTGTTGTTCCATTGGGGCGTGCTGCAGAAGGTGATGGGGGCGTTCGCCTGGCTGCTGCGGCGGGTGCTGGGGATCGATGGGGCGCTGGCACTTGGGGCGGCGAGCCATGTGCTGCTGGGCCAGGTGGAGAGCCCGCTGCTGATCCGGCCCTATCTGGCGGGGCTGCAGCGCGGCGAGTTGTTCGCGCTGATGTCGTGCGGGATGGCCGGTGTGGCGGGCACGGTGATGGTGATCTACGCGCAGTTCCTCTCGCACGTGCTGCCCGACGCGCTGGGAACGATCCTGGTGGCCTCGGTGCTGAGCACGCCGGCGGCCCTGGCGATCGCGGCGATCATGGTGCCGTTTGATGCATATCAGGGCGCGGTGGCGCTGCCGGTGGCAGAGGATGCGCCGGTCTCCACGCTTGATGCGTTCGTGAAGGGCACGCTGGATGGCATTCCGGTGTTCGCCGCGATCGTGGCGGTGCTGATCACCACCATCGCGACGGTGGCGGGGATCAACATGGCGCTGGGGCTGCTGCCCGACATGGGCGGTGCGGCGGTGACGCTGCAGCTGATCGCGTCGTGGGTGTTTCGGCCGATGGTGTGGCTGATGGGGGTGCCGTGGGAGCAAAGCGGTGTGGCGGCGGGGCTGATGGCCACCAAGACGGTGTTGAACGAGTTCGTCGCCTATCTCGATCTGGCGCGGCTGCCGGCGGGGTCGCTGTCGCCGGGCGCGGCGGTGATCATGGCCTATGCGCTGTGCGGCTTCGCCAATTTCGGCTCGCTGGGGATCATGATCGGCGGCATGGGCGCGATGGTGCCGCAGCGGCGCGCCGAGCTGGTGCGGTTGGGGATGCGGACGATTCTGTCGGGCACGATGGCCAGCTGCTGTTCCGGCGCGTTGGCGGGGATGCTGACGCCGCTGTGATCGCGCTGGCGGCGGTGCGTCATCGAAACAGGGTGGAATGCGGTGGGCAGACGTCCCATGTTCGGTACATGTGCGAATGGAGAGTGTGATGTCGGGCGGTATTGTGACGGGTCATCAGGGGCTTGGGCGGGCGTCGGCGCTGGCGCGGAACTGGTGGGTGGTGGCGCTGCGTGGTGCCTTCGCGATCACCTTCGGGGTGATCGCCTTCGCCTGGCCGGGGGTGACGCTGAGCTCGCTGGTGCTGCTGTTCGGCGCCTACATGGTGGTGGACGGGGTGTTCGCGATCGCCTCGGGCGTGCGCGCGGCGGCGCGGCATGAGCGCTGGGTGGCGCTGATCGCCGAGGGGGCGCTGGATCTGGTCGCCGGGCTGATCGCCTTCGCGATGCCGATCCTGACGATCTATGCCTTCGTCGTGCTGGCCGGCGCCTGGGCGGTGATCTCCGGGGCGATGATGCTCTGGGCGGCGATCGCGCTGCACGCGGCGCATCGCTGGCTGATGGCGATCGGTGGGCTGATCTCGGTGGCCTGGGGCGTGCTGCTGTTCGTCGAGCCGATCACCGGCGCGCTGGTGATGACCTGGTGGATCGGCGGCTATGCGCTGTTCTTCGGCGCGGCGCTGATCGCGCTGGGCCTGCGGCTGCGCGGGCTGCGGGGCGTGCTGGTGTAGCCGGGGGGCCTAGGCGATCATGGCGAACGATCCCTACAGCGTTCTGGGCGTTGCGAAGACGGCGACGGAAAAGGAGATCAGGAGCGCCTATCGCAAGCTCGCCAAGACGCATCACCCCGATCTCAATCCCGGCGACAAGGCCGCCGAGGAGCGCTTCAAGACGATCTCGGCGGCCAATGAGCTGCTGAGCGATCCGGAGAAGCGGGTGCGGTTCGATCGCGGCGAGATCGATGCCTCCGGCCAGGAGGTGCCGCCGCGCGGCTATTATCGCGACCATGCCGGAGCCGGAGCCGGGGCCGGTGCGCGGGCCGGGCGCGGCGCCGGGTTTGGCGGCGGGTTTGGTGCGGCGGGCCCAGAGGATGCCGATCTTGGCGACATTCTCGAGGAGATGTTCAGGCGGCGCCAGCAGAGCGGTCCGCGCCGCGGGGCGGACCGGCGCTACACCCTGGCGATCGGGCTGCTGGACGCGATCAACGGCACCAGCCAGACCATCACGCTGCCCGAGGGCGGCACGCTGGAGGTGAAAATTCCTGCCGGTGTCGAGGACGGCACGGTGCTGCGGCTGCGCGGCAAGGGCGGGGCGGGGAGCGAGGGAGGGCCGGTCGGCGATGCCCTGATCGAGCTGAACATCTCCCCGCATCCGTATTTCGTGCGTGAGGGCAACGACATCCTGCTGGAGCTGCCGATCAGCGTGCGCGAGGCGGTGCTCGGCGCGAAGGTGACGGCCCCGACGCCCAGCGGTCCGGTGGCGCTGAGCGTGCCGGCGGGGGCGGAGAATGGCCGCAAGATGCGTCTGCGCGGGCGCGGTATGCCGGCGGGTCGCATGGCCGGTGGTGGCGAGCGCCCGGCGGGCGATCTGATCGTGACATTGAAGCTGATGCTGGGGCCGCAGGATGCCGCGCTGGCCGATTGGCTCCGCGAGAATCCGGGTCCGGAGTTTGATCCACGGGCGGGGTTGGTCTGATGGAACAGGTGATCGGGATCGCTTCGGTATGTCGCAGTGTCGGCGGGGTCGCCGAGCAGGAGCTGTCGGTGTGGATCGCGCGGGAGTGGGTGCGCCCGGGCGGGGCGCCGGAGCAGCCGGAGTTCAGCCCGCGCGATCTGGCGCGGGTGCGGCTGATCGCCGAGCTGACGCATGATCTGCGCATCGACGAGCAGGCGCTGCCGGTGGTGCTGAGCCTGCTGGACCAGCTGCATGCCGAGCGGGCGCGCTTGCGCTCGCTGCGCGACGCGCTGCGGGAGACCGCACCGCCCGACCTGCTGGCATTGATCGAGCAATCGCTGCATCGCGCCTGACGCGCGCGGGCTCCACTCAGCGGTTGGCGGTGGCCGGCGCGTCGGCCCAGCCGCCGGTGCTCGCGGCAGGCAGCCGGCAGGTGCCGGTTGCCCGGCGTGGTCGAAACGTTTGATCCTCCGATATTGTTCCTGGACGCTCCGCGCGGTATTTTCCGACCAATCTCGAAGCCGGCCTGGAGCCCCAGATGACCGCACGCCTGCATGTTTCCGGCAGCTCTGACGACCAGTCCGTTCCCGACAGCAGCAGCTTCACGCCCGACATTCTGGTGACGCCGAGCCTGCTTGTGACGCCGAGCGTGGCGGTGACGCCGAGTCCGGCGGTGGCAGCGCCCGCCACCACCGCCACCACCACCGGCAGTGCCGTGGACACTGGCGAGGCGCCGGCGTTTCTGGTGGTGCAGAGCGCCCAGGGCACCGGCTCGGGCAGCAGCAGCGCCGGCGGTGCCGGTTCGGGCAGCAGCGCCTCTGTCACCAGCGTGACCACGGCAGGCTCCGGCCTGATCATCAACATCAGCTGGGACGCCTCGGTCGCCAGCGCGCCGGCCGCCTTCAAGACGGCCATCATGTCCGCCGCCTCCACCCTGGAGGGGCTGTTCACCAATGCGGTGTCGGTGAATATCAGCGTCGGCTGGGGCGAGGTGGGCGGCTATTCGATGGCCTCCAACGCGCTGGGCGAGAGCATGAGCTATCTCACCCAGGTCAGCTACGCGTCGCTGGCGAACGCCTACAAGACCGATGCGACCTCCGCCACGCAGGTGGCCGCCGCGTCCAGCCTGGCGGCGAGCAGCCCGATCAGCGGGGCGAACTACTTCCTCAGCACGGCGGACGCGAAGGCGCTGGGGCTGTATGCCGGCAGCGGGACCGACGGGTTCGTCGGCTTCGCGGCCAACCAGCCCTACAGCTACACCGACACATCGGGTGTGGCCTCGGGCACCTATGATCTCACCGCCATCGCGCTGCATGAGATCACCGAGGTGATGGGCCGGCAGATGCTCTCCGGCGGCACCATCGGCTTCACCACGCACAGCTACGACCTGCTCGACATGTTCCACTATGCCACGACCGGCACGCTCGCCGGCAGCGCGATGGGCGGCTATCTGTCGGCCAATGGCGGGGTCACCGATCTCGGCAATTTCAACGCGACATCGGGCGGCGATGTGGGCGACTGGGCGTCGTCGATGGGCAATGACGCGCTGGATGCGTTTTCGCATTCGGGCGTGGTGAATGCCTTCTCCAGCGCCGACACCACCATCATGAACATGCTCGGCTGGAACCTGGCGGGCCAGCTGTCCGCCAAGGCGCCGACCGGCATCGCTCTGGCCACCACCACCACCGGCCTGGCCGCGAACCTCACCGCCAGCGGGATCGCCAGCGGGACGCGGCTGGGCACGCTGAGCGAGGTGGGCGGCACCAGCACCGACAGCTACAGCTTCACGCTGGGCGGTGCGGGGGTCGGCAAATTCGCGCTGACCGCATCCGGCAACAGCGCGGTGCTCTCAGCAGGCTTCGGCGGGGTGGCGGGATCGGCCACCGGCACGCTCTACGCGCTGACGCTGACCGCGAACGACACCACCAACGCCACCTCCAGCCCGACCAGCGCGCTGGATGTGGTGATCGCCAACGGGGCCGGGGCGACGATCTCGCTGGCCACCGTGCTGGGCAGCGCCAACATCGCCAATGCCAGCTTCATCTACGGCCTGGGCGCGGGCGAGACGATCAACGCCGCCGGCACCACCGGCACCGCGTTCGTCGTTGTTGGCGGCGCGGGTGACCGGATCACCGCGGGCAGCGGCGTGATGGATGTGATCTTCTCCTCCACCAGCCAGTCCACCGCCGCGGCGATGGATGTGTTCAGCAGCTTCGCCAGCAATGATCTGCTGGATTTCAGCGGCATCAGCACCGCGCTGCGCCTCGCCGGCGCGGTGGGCAGCAGCCTGTCCGCCAACAGCATCGGCTATCAGCTGAGCGGCGGGAACACGTTTGTCTATGTGAACAGCTCCTCCGGCACCGAGACGCTGGCCTCGGCCAACATGAAGATCGAGATCCTCGGCAGCCACGCCCTGAGCAGCAGCAATACGATCGTCTGAGCAGCGGCAAAGTTTCAAAAGGTTTTCGGTTCTTTTTTTCAAAAAAGAACGGTCTTTCTTGCTGTCCTGAGCATTGGCGCGACCGGTCCGCTCGGCTATTCCCGATGCATGGCCGACGTGAACAGCGAGACCCCGGGCACCAGCATCGTCACGCCGCCGCCATTGCGGTCGCTGTTCATCGGCTTCTTCACCATCGGCATGTATGGCTTTGGCGGCGTGCTGCCCTGGGCCAGGCGGATGGTGGTGGAGCAGCGCGGGTGGCTGACCTCGGCGGAGTTCACCGATCTGCTGGCGCTGTGCCAGTTCCTGCCCGGGCCGAACATCGTGAACATGTCGGTGGCCCTGGGGTCGCGCTTTCGCGGGCTGCCCGGCGCGCTGGCCTGCTTCAGCGGCCTGATGGCCGCGCCCTTCATGATCATTCTCGCACTCGCCACGGTGTATGACCGGTTCTCCGAGGTTGCCTGGGTGCAGCATGGCTTCGCCGGGCTGTCGGCGGCGGCCTCGGGGCTGATCGTGGTGATGGCGATCAAGGTGTCCGCCCCGCTGCGGAGCGACTGGCTGGGCATGGTGGTGGCGGCGGTCGGCTTCGTGGCGGTGGCGCTGCTGCGGGTGCCGATGGTGCCGGTGCTGCTGGTGATGGCGCCGATCTCGATCGCGCTGGTGTGGTTCGCCGGGCGGCGCGGCCAGGCAGCCCGATGATGAGCGCACATATGAACGACGCGCTGACGCTGGCCGGGATCATGGCGCAGCTGTCGTTCCTGGCCATCGGCGGCGTGGCGCCGATTCTGCCGGAAATGCAGCGCCAGGTGGTGGAGGTGCATCACTGGATGGATGCGCGCGAGTTCGCCGCGCTGTTCGCGTTGGCGCAGGCGGCACCGGGGCCGAACATGCTGGTCACCACACTGATCGGCTGGCGGGTGGCGGGGCTGGTGGGCGCGGTGTCGGCGACCGCCGGGCTGTGCGGGCCGCCCTGCGTGCTGACCTATTTCACCGCCTCGCTGTGGCAGCGCTTTCGGCACGCACCCTGGCGGCGTCTGACGCAGGCAGGGCTGGTGCCGGTGACCTGCGGACTGGTGATGGCGGCGGCGGTGCTGATCGCGCGCTCGTCGGTGCACTCGCTGGGCACCGCCCTGGTGGTGGCGGCCTCAGTGCTTCTGCAGCTGACGACGAAAATCCATCCGCTGCTGCTGTTGGCGGCCGCGGCGGGGTTGGGTGCAAGCGGGATACTTGGTTAGGTCAGCCACCGCTTCTTTTTGAAAAAGAAGCCAAAAACCGTGTCGTGTTAGTTCTTTGCGGTCTTTTTCTGCGCGCTGTGCTTGGGCGCGGGGGCCATCGCGACCTGGACGCTGTGGGCGCGGAAGGGCGCGTGCATGTAGCTGCGGGTGTAGCTGTAATTATGCGGGTAGCTGAAACGCAGGTCGGCCGGGGCGGGGTTCAGCTCAGGCATCGGCTCGGCGGCGGCGGTCATGATCTGGGTCTGGCTGCCGGCGGGGCGGGTGTAGATGAAGCCGTAGGTGGGATAGACCGCGCCATATTCGCCGGTGGTGCCCAGGCGCACGCGCACGGCGGACCAGTCATTGTCGGGCGAGACGTCCACCACGCTCACGCCGCGGCTGACACCGCCGCGGCTGGACCAGTTCGCGTGGTCGATCAGGATCTCGCGGCCGGAAACAACGTGGCTGACCACCGAGACATGACCCAGACGCATGCGGCCATTGGCGCGGAAATTCAGGATGGCGCCACGCTGCGGCACCGACCCGCGATCATAAACGCCGGCCGCATTGTCCCACCAGTTGGCGGCATTGCCGGAGAGTTCGATCCCGGTCTCGCTGCGCGCGAAGGTCACGCATTGCAGGCCGCCGCCCACGCCGCGCCGGGCGAAGCCGTTGATGCCGCTATGGAAATAGGCGGTCGAGGCGAGCGAGATGTGCTTGACGGAGGGGGCGCGCGGGGTGGTCGATGCGGAGGTGTGGATGGCGGCGGCGGAGGCCGGCAGGGCGACGGAGAGGGCGAGAATCACGGCGGTGCCGCTCAGCCAACTCTTGGTCACACACCGCATAAACGCACTCCTGGTCTGAAAATTCATGACGTGTCGGGTAGCAACGTAACCGTGATGGGGCAACCCGCGAACGTGATGTTAGACGCCAAATGTTGCAGTTCATTTCAACGCGCAGGGTCGGAAGCTGGATAAACCGACAGTATTCCTAATCAATCTGGTGCGGATTTGTCACAGAGACAAAAAAGTGAGCGGACATGCAGGCATGTCCGCTCTGTTTTCGACGCATCGTTCCGGCAGAGTCGCCGGACCGCTCAGAGGATCATTTGCAGGCGGTGACCATGATCTCCACCAGGCAGCGCGGGCTGGCCATGTTGGCCTCCACGCAGGCGCGGGCCGGGGCCATGCCGGGCTCGAGCCAGGCGGTCCAGAGGGTGTTCATCGCGTCGCGGTCGCGGATGTCCTTCAGCCAGATCTGCGCCTGCAACAGGCGGGTCTTGTCGGTGCCGTGCAGTTCCAGCAGCGCGTCGATCTGCGCCAGCACATCGGCGGTCTGGCCGGAAATGTCGGCGGTGAGGTCGGCAGCGACGACGCCCTGCAGATAGACAAAGCCATGATATTCCACGGCTTTGGCGAGGATGGCGTTGGGTTCGGTGCGAATGATGCGGCTCATGATGGGCTCTCCTGGTGGCTGCGGTTGGTCAGGTGGGAGGGGTCAGCGCGTGGCGGCGGGTGGCGGTCCGGGCACCGGCGCAGGGATCGCGGGGCTGGCGGCGGTGTCGCGCAGATTGGCGGACGAGCCGCGTACACAGCTGTCCACGCCGCTATAGTAATTGTGCATCTCGCCCATCCGGTCGATCGAGCTGCTGGGCAGCGAGGGGCCGTTGAACGGCGTGCCGCTGGAGGGGGTGTTGTAATAGGCGCCGCGATTCTGCCGCTCCTGGATCGCCTCTGACTGCATCCGGCAATCATTCAGCGTCGCCTCGTCGGCACGCGAGCGGGCACCCGACGCGCAGCCGGCGAGGCCGAGCAGGGCGCAGCCGGACAGCGCGAGCAGGACGCGGCCGGGGAACGGGTGGGTCAGGCGGGTCATCGGCGCGCTCCGTTGGGTTTCGGCCCTGGGGTCGGTGGGCTTGGCAGCACCATCAGGTCGCCGCGCAGCATCTGTTCGTCGAAGCCGGCCTCCGCCGTCAAGGGGGCGGCGGCGGCGGCACGTAGCAAGGCGGGGTGAAGCTCGGCGCCATCGGGAGCGAAGTGGAACAGCCCGCGCGCCCAGCCGGCACGGGCGAGCAGGTCCACCAGGGCGAGCAGGCGCATGCACAAGGACAGGCCATGGGTGGTGGCGATGCCGGTGCTGCGGTCGATCGCACCGGCCCAGCAGCGCGCGTCGTCGTCGGTCAGCGCGAGGTCGGTGACGCTGCCGTCCGGCCGGTGGAAGCGGAACAGACGGGCGGCCCCCCAGGCGGTGTGGTGGGCCGCCGCACGGGCCGCGTCCCAGGCGGCCATCATGTCGCGCCCGGTCACCGGGGGGAGGTCCTCGGGGGGGATGGGCACGGAATAGGTGAGGATCCCGTCGGCGGAGGCGCCGACCTGGATTTTGCTGGATGCGGGCAT
>CAIVDX010000257.1 GCA_903904805.1 uncultured Rhodospirillales bacterium | reverse complement strand
TGGATCCGTTTCTGGGCACCGGCACCACCGCCGCGGTGGCGCGGCGGCTGCAGCGCCATTTCATCGGCATCGAGCGCCATCCCGCCTATGTCGAGGCCGCGCTTGAGCGGATTCGCGCGGTGAAGCCCGCCCCGGTGGAGGGGACGACCGGCACGCCGAACAAGCGCGATGCGGTGCGCGTGCCCTTTGGCGCACTGGTGGAGACCGGGGTGATCCTGCCGGGCACACCGGTCTATGACCGGCAGAAAAAGGCCTCGGCGATCGTGGCGGCCGACGGCACGCTGCTGCTGGGCAAGGTGCGTGGGTCGATCCACCAGATCGGCGCGCAGGTGCAGAACGCGCCAAGCTGCAATGGCTGGACGTTCTGGCATGTGATGCGCGCTCGCAAGCTGGTCTGCGTCGATGTGCTGCGCAGCGAGTATCTGGCCCTGCAGGCGCCCTCAGCCCCCGCTGAGTGAGGAGAGCTCGGCCTCGCGCCGGAGCGAGTCGATCATCGCGGCCGACATCACGAAGGCACGGGCCCGTGCGGGGTCGGCGTGGGCGGCTTTCATGCGGGCGCGAAAATCGGCGTGGGCCTCGGGGTCGCGCGCTTCCAGATTCTGCTTGTTGCGGATGGTCTGCGCCTGGACATATTCCAGATTCACGGTGCGGCGGGCATGGCAGTAGATGTCGAGCGCGCGTTCATCGCCGCCATGCCAGACTGTGGCAAGATGTTTGGCCAGACTGACGGCATCGTGGATGCCGCCATTCATGCCCATGCCGCCGAGCGGGTTGTTGACATGCGCGGCGTCGCCGGCGAGCAGGGCGCGGCCACCGCGATAGGTGAGTGCGGTGCGCTGATGCACGCGGTAAAGCGTGGTGTGGACGATCTCATAATCGCTGACGCCATCGATGAGCGTGGCCATCTGCGCCTGCGCGTAGGCGCGCCCGCCGGCGATGGTGTCGTCGATCTCGGCGGGCACCGGGAACATCATCCGCCAGAGCCCTGGAATCTGCAGGTAGAAATGCCAGCGCTGGGGATCGGCGACGTAGCTGACCGAGGAGAGATCGGGGATTTGGCTCATGAAATCATAGGGCGTGCTGACCACCAGGAAGCGCTCGGACCAGGTGAAGCCCTCAAAGGCGATGTTCAGCGCGTGGCGCACGGCACTGGAGGCACCATCGGCGCCGACCAGCCAGCGACCGGTGAAGCGGCGGCCGTCGGTGGTGATCGCGGTGACCGACCCGTCGTCCTGGATGACATCCTTGACGCCGGCGTCGAAGATCAGTTCGGTGCCTGGGATCTCGGCGAGCAGGTCGGCGAGGATCGCGGTGAGTTTGAACTGTTCGGCCTGCAGCCGGTAGGGATGGCTGGTGACGTCGGCGAGCACGGAGAAATCGAACGCGGCGAGCAGCTCATTGCGCGTTCGATATTGCAGAACAGGTGCGATCAGTCCTTGCGCGATAAGATTTTTCGCCGCGCCGAGTGCGTCGAGCATGTCGAGCGTGGGCGGGTGGAAGGTGGAGGCGCGGGATTCGGTGGCGAGTTTCGGGCCGGCCTCCAGCACGGTGACGGGAATGCCCGCGCGGGCGAGCAGCAGCGCGCAGGTGAGGCCGACCGGGCCGGCGCC
>CAIVDX010000256.1 GCA_903904805.1 uncultured Rhodospirillales bacterium | reverse complement strand
TTTTTCAAAAAAGAAAGCCTTCCTAAAGCCCTAGCCCTTTCAGCGTCTCCGGCGTGTCAAAGTCCTGGAGGACGGCATCAGACCCAATCTCGATCTCGGTGACCTGATCGGCATGCTCGCGCAGCAGGCGGCGCGCGCCCTGGTCGCCCTGCAGGGCGGCGATGTCGTCGAAGAAGCGGCGGTCCCACAGCACGGGGTTGCCAGCGCGGCCCTGGTGGGTGGGCAGAATGATGGTGCGGCCTTCCTCGGGGTCCCAGGCCGCGATCAGCTGGTTCAGCAGCGCGGGTGAGATCAGCGGCATGTCGCCGAGGCACACCAGGGCGGCCTCGGTCTGGGCGGGCAGGGCGCGCAGGCCGCTGCGGAGCGATGCGGCGAGGCCGCTGGCGGCGTCCGGCGCATGGACGAACTGCACGTCGCGGCCCTGCAGCGCCTGTTCGATCTCGGCCCGCTGGTGGCCGGTGACGACGATGACCGGGCGGGCGTTCGACGCCAGCGCGGTGTCGACCACGTGGGCGACCATGGCACGGCCGTCGGGCAGATCCACCAGCAGCTTGTTGCGCGGCGCCATGCGGCTGGAGGCGCCGGCGGCGAGAATGACGGCGGCGACGGGTCGGCCGATGGTGGGGCGGTTGCTGGTCGGGCGGGCGCCGGCACGGGCGCGCGGCAGGGGGCGCAGCGGGATGTCCTTCAGCAGGCCACCCACCCCCATCGCGGCGATGTCGGCCCCGCTCACGTCCTGGCCGGCGAACAGGCGCGCGAGCACCCAGTCGATGCCGTTCAGCTTGGGGCTGCGGGCGCAGCCGGGCAGCACCAGCGCCGGGCGGGGGCCGATGGCGCCGAGGCAGATCAGGTTGCCGGGATCCACCGGCATGCCGAAATGGCGGATCTCGCCGCCGGCGGCGGCGATCCCCTCGGGGCCGACATCGCGGCGGTCCACCACGGCGGAGGCGCCGGCGACGAGCAGAATGTCGGCCCCCTCGTCGATCAGCGCGGTGAGTTCGGCGGCGATGGCGACCGAGCTGTGGGCGCAGATGCGTGGCGGCAGCAGATGGCCGGTCAGCGCGGCGATGCGCGCCTCGGTGGCCTCGATGGTGCCGTCGAGGATGGAGTGTTTCAGCCCGGGCAGGGTGGAGAGCACCAGGCCGACCTTCAGCGCGCGGAAGGGATGCAGGGTGAAGCAGGCGCTGGCGCGCGCCAGCGTCGCGGCCGCGGCGAGCGGGGCGCCGGGGACCGCGAAGGGAATGATCTTGATGGTGGCCACCATCTCGCCCGGCGCAAGCTGGGCGTAGTCGGGCAGCGTGCCGACGGTGATGCCCTCGTCGATGGCGTTGATGGCATGCAGGGCGGGCGCGTTGAGGCGCAGCAGGCCGGCGGCCGTCGCGGAGAGATTGACGCGCCCGGTGCTGGCGGTGGTCGCCGTGAAGCCCCCGCCCGTGACGGTGGGCGCCAGCAGGGCGTCGGCGAGCCGGGTGGCGGCCTCGTCCTCGCCGACATCGCCTGGCTCCAGCCGGGCGGCGATCAGGCTCGTGGTGCCGGCCTCCAGCAGCGCGGCGATGGCGGCCGCGTCGAGCACCGTGCCCTTCTTGATGACACGCCCAGGCAAGCGTTGTGTATGCGCCAATATAGCGCCAGCCGCGCCTTGGGTCGGGGTGGGCCCAAAGATCACGCGACGACCTTCGGGGCAGGCTTCTCGGCGAGGGCCGCACCACGGCGAACGGCGACGATCTCGGCGAGGATCGACAGCGCGATCTCCGGGGCGGTGACGGCTTCGATGTTCAGGCCGACCGGGCCGCGGATGCGGGTCATGCTCTCGTCGCTATGGCCGAGCTCGCGCAGGCGGCCCAGGCGCGCGGCATGCGTCTTCCGGCTGCCCAGCGCGCCGATATAGAAGCTTTCCGATTTCAGCGCGCGATCGAGCGCCGGGTCATCCAGCTTCGGGTCGTGGGTGAGGGTGACGATGGCGGTGCGGCGGTCCGGCCGCAGCGCGTCGAGCGCCTCGTCGGGCCAGTCGGTCGACACGGTCACACCGGGGAAGCGCTCATCGGTGGCAAATGCCCGGCGGGGGTCCACCACGGTGACGCCGTAGCCGAGCTGCACCGCGAGCGGCACCAGCGCCTGGGCAATGTGCACCGCACCCACGATCACCACGCGCAGGGGCGGGTTGAACACATTGAGGAACCATTCCTCGCTCGCCAGCTTCACCGTCTGGCTCTCATCCTCGTCGAGCGCCCGGGCGACGGCCTGCGCCAGCTCGGGCGGCGCGCCGTCATCGGGCAGCAGAAGCTGCGCACCGTCGGGCAGGCGGGTGGCCAGCACGATCTGGCGCCCGGCGACACGGGCCTCGGCGAGGCGGGCGGCGAGGGCCGGCGTCATGCGAATTTCTCCACGAACCCCTTCAGCTTGCCGCCGCACGCCAGGCCCACTTCCCAGGCGCGCTCCTTGGTGATGCCGAAATCGAGCAGCTGCGGCACGCCGGTTTCCATCGTCTGGCGGCCGACATCGGCCACCGCGCCCTCGATGCAGCCGCCGCTCACCGAGCCGGCCATGCGGCCCGAAGCGGTGATCGCCATCTGGCTGCCCGCCGGGCGCGGCGAGCTGCCCCAGGTCTCGGTGACGGTGGCGAGCGCGACCTGCTCGCCCGCGGCGGCCCAGGCGGCGGCCTGGGCAATGATGTCGTCGGCCTCGCGAATGATGCTCATGCGATCCTCCTGCTGTCTGGCAGCGTCTGCGGGCGCCAGCCGAGGCTGCTGCCCGGTTTTGACAAAGTGTCGATCAGGTCGCGCAGGCTGTCGAGATTATGCACGGGGCGGAACTCGTCCACATGCGGCAGCATCGCGCGGATGCCTTGAGATTTCGGCTCGAACCCGTCCCAGCGCAAGAGCGGGTTGAGCCAGATCAGCCGACGCGTGGAGCGGTGCAGCCGCGCCATCGCCTCATCGAGGCCGCGCGCCCCCTCGCGGTCGAGCCCGTCGGTCACCAGCAGCACCACCGCGCCCTGGCCGAGCACGCGGCGCGACCAATGTTGGTTGAACTGCGCGATGGTCTCGCCGATGCGGGTGCCGCCGGACCAGTCCGGCACCAGGTGGCTGACCAGCTGGAAGGCCGCCTCGGGGTCGCGGTGGCGCAGCGCGCGCGTGATGTTCGACAGGCGGGTGCCGAACAGAAACACCGCCACACGGTCGCGGTCATTGGCCACCGCATGGAGGAAATGCAGCAGGATCTGCGCATAGCGCGACATGCTGCCGGAGATGTCGCACAGCACCACCAGCGGCGGCGGGCGCGTCACCCGACGGGTGCGGGCGATGGTGACGATCTCACCGCCGGTGCGCCGTGACGCCCGCAAGGTGGCGCGCAGGTCGGCGCGCGGGCCGGTGGGGTCGGGGCGCTGGCGGCGGGTGCGCACCTCGCGCAGCTGCAGGCTGAGCCGCGCGATCTCCTTCTTCGCGCGCTCGAGGTCCTCGGCGGACATCGCCTCGAAATCCATCGTCTGCAGGCGCTCGGTGTCGCTGACGGTCAGCACCGCATCGATGCGCGGCGGCGCCTCCTCCTCGCGCGGCTTGGGCTGGGTCTCGGCGAAGGCCTCGGCGACGCGGCGGCTGCCAGGCGGCGCCTTCTGCGTCGGCGCCTCGCCCTCCGCGGCGGCGGCGGCGGTGCGGCCGGCGTCAGGGTCGCGCCAGAACAGGGCGAAGGCCTGGTCGAACACGTCCTGGTCGTCGTGGCGATGGATCATGGTGGCGCGCAGACCGGCGCGGACCTGCGCGCGGCTGCCCAGATCGATCAGGGTGAGCGCGGCCTGCGCGGCGAGCATGTCGGCTGGGCCGACGCGCAGGCCGGCGCGGCGCAGCAGGCGGGCGAAACGCACCACGTTGCCGGCGAGCTTGCCGGCCGGCTGCCGGCCGAACAGAAGCGGCCCGTCACTCAAGGCGTTTGATCAGGTGTGTTCGCGACGCTCACGGGTGCGCCTTCACCTCGGCGGCGATGCGGGCCGC
>CAIVDX010000255.1 GCA_903904805.1 uncultured Rhodospirillales bacterium | reverse complement strand
TTTTTCAAAAAAGAAGCCCTCCCCTCCGATCTGAAAACCCCCGGCTGGCCACCACATACACCAACGCCCCAGCGCTCGCCCCGATCAGCCAGCCCCAATCCCCCACATCCACACTCACCCCATACGCCCCGAGCAGCGACAACCCGATCGACAGCACTCCGCCCAACCCCAGCGCCACCAAAGCCGCCGGATTCCACCCGGATCGAAAATAAAACGACCCCCCGGGCGCCATCGCATACAGATCCGCCAGCGCAACCGCCCCGCGCCGCACCAGGTAATAGTCCGCCACCAATATCCCGAACATCGGCCCCAACGCCGCGCCGAAGATCGACACGAACAAGGTGATCGCCTGCGGGCTCGACACGAACAACCAAGGACAAACCAGCACCGACAGGATCGAGGTGATCAACCCGCCCAGCCGAAAGCTGATCCTCTGCGGCCACAGATTGGCGATGTCATAGGCGGGTGAAACGAAATTCGCCACGATGTTGATCCCCATCGTCGCCACGATGAAGGTGATCGACCCCACGATCACCACCAGCGGATTGCCGATCTTCTCCACGATCCCCACCGGATCCATGATCGCCTCGCCAAACACCTGCAGCGTGCCCGCCGTCACGATCACCGTGATCAGCGCGAACACCAGGAAGTTCAGCGGCAACCCCAGCAGATTGCCGGTCTTCATCACCCGCTCGCTTTTGGCGAAGCGCGCGAAATCGCCAAAGTTCAACAGCAGGGCAGCAAAATACGCCACGATCAGCATCGCCGCATTCGCCATCAGCCCGATCGTCGCCACCCCGGTCGCCGGCGCCGGCGCGAGTTGCAGGGACAGCGACGAAAACCCCGTCTGCGCCAGCATCCACCCGGCCAGCACGAACATCACCGCATAGACAACCGGCCCGCAGAAATCGATGAACTTCCGGATCGTCTCCATCCCCGCGAGGAAGATGAGAAGCTGGAACATCCACATGAACAGAAAGCTCGCCCAGCCCAGCGGGCTGAGCCCGGCGAAGCCACCATGCGTCAGCGCCTCCGCCCCCGGCCACAGCGTCACCACCAGCACCTGAACCGCCTTCGAGGCGAAATAGGTCTGCACCCCGTACCACACGATGCCCACCACCCCGCGCACCAGGGCCGCCAGGTTCGCCCCCACCACGCCGAACGACATCCGCGCAACGACAGGATAGGGAATCCCCAACACCTGCGACGGCCGCCCGATCAAATTCATCAGCACATTCACCACGCCGATCCCCACCAGCATGGCGATCAGAACCTGCCACCCGGTCAGCCCCAGAAAGAACAGGCTCGCCGCGAAGGTGTAGCCACCCACCGAATGAATGTCGGACATCCACATCGCGAACAGGCTGAACACGCCCCAGCTGCGCCCCGCCGGCGCCAGCGGCGCGAGTTCCTCATTGAACAGCCGCGGATCGGCCCCGGGCGGATGCAGGATGGTGGCGGTCGGATCAACGGACGACATGGCGTGCCCCTGAAAATGGGTTGCAGGCCGCGATCCCGTTATTTCCTCACCGATCTGGTTAGCCGATCCGGCAGCGGCCCGGCAAGCACCTCACCCGCCGGTGCGCGCGATATCCCGCCGATAGGTCAGCATCGCCAGCAGAAACAGCACCCCACCGGCCACCGAACACACCGCCGGCAGGATCAGCGCATAGCGCACCGACTCCACCCCCATGCCCGGCGCGAGCCGGTCACTCAGCGCGCCCACCATCAACGGCCCCAGACCCAGACTGATCAGATTGCCGATCGCCAGCGCCAGCGCCGCGGTGAAGGCGCGCATGCCCGGCAGCACCACGCTCATGAACACCGCGAACACCGGGCCCAGATGCACCCCCACCAGCATCGTCATCACCGACAGCCCGACCAGCGATCCGGTCGGCGTCGGCGCGAACAGAAACCACAGCATCGCCGGCCCGCCCAGCAGCGAGCAGATGCCCGGCACACCGATCCGCCAGCGCGCATCGGTGCGCCCGATCCACGCCACCAGCGCGCCACCCCCCACCGTCGCCACCATGCCGCACAGACCCTTCACCGTGCCGGCATAGGTGCCGATCTCGCTCTGGCTGAGCTGATGGATGCGCCGCAGGAACGAGGGGATCCAGGCACTGGTGGCGAAATTGGTCACACCGGTCAGGATGAATCCGCCCAGCACCAGCAGAAAGGTGGGCGAGCCCAGCAAAAAGCGCAGCGTCTCGCCGGTGGAACAATTCCGCGCATCGCTGCCAGGGTCCGCGCCGCCGCGCACCGGCTCGGCGATGCCCCAGCGCAGCAGCAGCGCGAGCAGCAGCCCGGGCAGCCCCGCCACCAGAAAGGCCGCGCGCCAGCCATGATACTGGCTCACCCAGCCGCCGACGAAATAGCCGGCGAAGATGCCGATATAGGTGCCGGTGGCGAACACCCCCATCGCGCGCGGCCGCGCCGCGGGCTCGAACATGTCCGCGATCATCGACTGGCTCGGCGGCACACCCGCCGCCTCACCCACCCCCACGCCCGACCGCGCGGCCAGCAGCTGCCACACATTCGCGGCCAGGCCGGAAAGCGCCGTCATCGCGCTCCACAGCACCAGCCCGGCGGCCACGATGTCGCGCCGATTGGAGCGGTCGGCCAGCCGCGCGATCGGCAGCGACACCAGCGCATAGAACAGCGCGAAGCCCAGCCCGGAAATCAGCCCGAGCATCGCGTCGCTCAGCGCCATCTCCTTCTTGATCGGCTCCAGCAGGATATTGACGATGTTGCGATCCAGAAAGTTCAGCGCGTAGATGGTGGTGAGCAGGATCACCGCCCACCACGCGCCCTTGTAGGCGCGCCGCTGACCAGCCATGGCGCCGGGTGCCGCGTGCGCCGCCTGGTCCATCAGCGCAGCCAGTTGCCGGCGTCGAGCACCACGGCCCCATCGGTATGCGCGCCGGCCGGATCCTCGCCGCGCTGCATCGCCTCTATCTGCCGCCGCAACATCCGCCGGATCGCCACCACCCCCTGGTCGGAGCTCGCCAGATGCTCCTCGCCATGAATGGAGATCACGCCCTGGCCGGTCTGCGCCTCATAGTCGCCAGGATATTTCTGATGTTCCTCCGGCGTGAGCTCCTCCCACAATTTGCCGTTCTGGCGCGACCGGCGCTTGATCAGCTCACCCGCCTCGCGCACCCGCCCGGCGGTGTAGATGCGGAAATGCCCGTCATCGATCGGCAGCACCCAGCCCAGCGACTCGCAGCGCCCGTAGGACTCCACCCGCGGGCTCGGCACCGCGCGGATCGTCGGCAGCACCGCCTCGGTGATCCGCTCGAAGCGCCGCCCATCCGGCCCCGGCCGCACCGAGGTCATCTTCACCGAAATATCCGTGCTGGCGAAATCAACCTTCGGCATCGTGCCCATCAGCTCGACGAACTGCGTGCCGCTGAAACTGCCATGCAGGATCGGCACATGGAACGGGTCGCCAACGTTCTCCCAATGCTGCAGCCAGTTGCAATCCACGATCACCGGCCCGCCGCTGCCGATCGAGCGATCATCCGCCTCGACGATCTCGCCCTCGTCCAGCTCCTCCAGCACCTGCCAGCGCGGCAACGGCGGCTGGCGCTCGGGCGGGCCCATATAGG
>CAIVDX010000254.1 GCA_903904805.1 uncultured Rhodospirillales bacterium | reverse complement strand
GAAGGTCTCGATGCAAACGAGAAAAAAGAAGATGCCGGCGGCCACCAGTGCGGGCCTCAGCACCGGCAGGCTGATGCGCAGCGCGGTGGACAATCCCCCTCGACCGGCGATGCGGCTCTGCTCCTCCCAGCTCGGATCGATGTTGCCGAACGCCGCGGCGATCAGCAGATAGGCGTGACTCGCCAATGCCAGCCCCTGCACGATGATCATGCCGGGCAGCGAGAGAAGATCGGTCTCCGGCTGCGCGAACCCCAGCTTGGCGATCGCCACGTTCAGCAGCCCGTTGCTGTCATTCACCAGCTGCACCCAGGCGGTGGCGTAGATCATGCCCGGGATCGCCATCGGCGCCAGGATCATGATGAACAGCAGCCGCCGTGCGGGGATGTCCGTCCGCTCGATCGCCCAGGCGAACAACGCCGCGATCGACAGACCCAGCAGACTGCTCCCCGCAGCGAAGGTCAGCGAGGTGCCCATCACGCTCCAGGTCGCCGGGTTCAGCCAGGTGCGCGCGAAGGCGGCCAGATTTGGCGCCTGGGTGAAGGGCAGATGGTCGGAATCCGCGGTGAAGGCGGTGGCCAGCAGCATCGCCAGCGGTGCCGCCACCAGCCAGACCAGCAGCCCGCCAGCCGCAAGCGCAGCCCACGGCCAGGGGCGATGCGCGCGCGCGGCCGGCGGCGCCAGGGCGGAGTGCGGAAGGGCCGCGTCGGACATGCTATTTCAGCGCGCCGATCGCCTGCGCGGCCATCTCCAGATGGCGGCGATTGGCCACCACGTCGGTCTCCTCCAGCACCACCTCGGCGCCGGCTGCCCGCATCTTCATCCCATTCGGCGACACGCTCTTGCCATGCACCAGGCCGAAATTGGCGGCCTCCAGCACGTCTTTCGCGCCCGCGCCGGCGATCCATTGCGCCCAAAGCCGCGCCGCGTTCGGATGCGCGCAGCCCTTCGCCGCGCACATCACATACACGATCGAGGGGATCGGCCCGACGGTCAGCCAATCGACCGGGCCGCCGGATTTGCGGATCAGGTCGATCTTCGAGGAATAGGTGCCGATGGCCACCGCCACGCGCCCGCTGGCCAGCGCCTCGGCCGCCGGACTGCCGCCCAGCAGGATCACCGGTTTGTTCTCCTTGAGCTTGGCAATGTAGTCGAGCACCCGCTGCTCGCCCCAGGTCCGCATCAGGATCGCCAGCGGCAGGCCGCGCGCCTCCAGCAGCACCTTGCCGCGCCAGCGCGGCAGCAGCAGATCCTCCCAGCTCTTGATCTCGCCGGGCTTGGTCAGGTCGGTGTTGATGCACAATGGCATTTCCAGATCCCAACACGAGATCGCCCGGCCGTCATAGAAGACCAACTCCGGATCGGCGCCATACAGCCTCGCCCACTCCACCTGATCCGCCAGCTGATGGTCCAGCACCTGCTGCATATAAAGCAGCGGCTGGTTGAAGGCGTCGACATTCACCTGCCCGGCCTGCTGCTCGGCCAGCATGCGCTGCAGCGAGGGCGCCGGCTCGATGCGGAAATGCGTCACCTCGATGCCGGGGAATGCCTGGTTGAAGCGGCCGATCATCGCGCGGACCAGTGGCACCTCCTCGGGGCCCCAATAGACCAGCTTCCCCTCGGCCTTCGCGGCCCGGTAGAGCTCTGCGATCTCGCCGGCCGGATCGGCGTGCGCATCCTGGCCAACTACGCCGAGCCCAAGCCCCAGCGCGCCCGCGCCCGAGATCACACCACGCCTGCCGACACCGCCGAACACCATCCCGAACCGCTCCCGTCTTGCGCCGCGTCTCTGTCGGACGCGCCGAGAGAGCGTATCGGCAGGATGGGCGCGCGGCAACGGCACATCTGCGCGGCGGGGCCGTATCCTGATGTATCCGAGCGTCGCGACTCGAAAGCACTTGGTCCCCGACTCACGACAAGCTAAGAAAGTTCGGTTTCGACTCGTTAAATCGGGGGTCTGGTACTTTTGTTATCGCGGTTCAGCTTCCGCACGCGCCTGGCGATTGTGTTGTGCGTGTTCAATGTTCTGATCGCGGTCGCGGCATCGCTGCTGATCGGTCGGCAGGTTGTGCATATTCTGCAGGTCGACAGCTCCGCTGACATGGAGGTCGTCGCCAAGCTGGCGGCGGTTCGTCTGGGCGACCGACTGACAGACATTTCCGCGCGCCTGTCCATGCTGGCCGCCCTCGACGCCGCTCCGGATGGCGCCGGGCCGGCCGCCAACGCGGCTGCGGCGATCCCGCCGCGCTGCCGCTGCGGCCTCGCCTGGGCCGCGCTGGTCGGACCTGACGGCCAGCTGCGGCAGACCTCCGATGAGACCGCCGCCGGCGCCGGCGCGATGCTGGCCCCGTGGTTCCATGTCGGTCAGATGGGGCCCGCCATTCTGCCGGATTCGGCTGACTTCGTGGTGTTCGCCACCCCGCTGGGTGCGCCAGGCCTGTCCGCCTGGGTGCTTCTCGCCGGGCTTGATCGCAGCAGTCTGAACCAAACGCTGCAGGGCTTCGGCGCCGAGCTGATGCCGACCCAGCAGGTGCAGCTGCTGCTGCTGCGCGAGGGCCAGGTGATCGCCGGGCCGCCCGGGATCGGCACCAGCCCGGTTGCGCGCGCGACACCCGGCCTGATCGAGGCGGCACCCAGTGGCCTTTGGCGTGACCCAACCCGTGGCGCGACAGACAGCGATCCCGCCATTGGCGCGCAGGAATGGCCCGATGGCGGCCGCTATGTCGCCGGCGCCGCGCTGCTGTCGCCTGCCGGTCTGGGCCGCAGCCAGGGCTGGACGGTCGTCGCGCGAAAGCCGGCCGAGGTGGCTGCCCAGCCGGCCATACATATCCAGCGCGACATCATTGTCGGCGCGCTCGCCCTGGCGCTGCTGTTCGGCGCCGCCGGCGTGATTGTCGCAGACCGCATGGCCGCGCCCCTGCGCCGGGTGGCACGTGCCGTGGCCGGCGCGAGCCAGGGCGGCGGCACCGAGCTCGAACGTATTGAGCGCTCGCTGAAAACGCTCCGCCTGCGGGTGGAGGATGCCGAGGATGAGGCGCGACGTGATCCGCTGACCGGCCTGCTCAACCGCGCCGGACTTCAGACCGCGCTCACCCGTCGCGCGACCCCGCAGCCGGGGCTGGTCTGCTTTCTCGATCTCGACGGCTTCAAGGAAGTCAACGACCAGCTTGGTCACGCCGCCGGCGACCTGCTGCTGCGCATCGCCGCAGACCGTCTCGTGCGCTGCCTGCGCCGCGAGGAACTTGTTTCACGTCTGGGTGGCGACGAGTTCGTGTTCACCGTGCTTAACCGCGGTGGCAGCAGCGAACTGGCGCGCACCGTGCCCAGTCGCGTGCTCGACGTACTCTCCCGGCCCTATGAGATGGACGGGATCAGCACGGTGGTGTCGGTCAGCATCGGCACGGCGTTCTGGGACGGCACCGAGCCCAGCTTCACCAGCGCGCTGGAGCAGGCGGACAGTGCGCTGCGGGTGGCGAAGCAGAGCGGCAAGGCGCAGGTCGTGTGGTACAGCGAAGGCCCACTGGCGCCGATCACACCGCTGGATCGGCGGATGAGCCTGACCGACTGAACAGCCTGGTCAGCGACCAGCAGATCAGCTGAACAGAGCGCCTTCCGGCGGCGCCGCATGCAGCGTCTCAAGCCGGACAATCTGCGCCCGGCTCTTCACCTTGGTGCGCCGGCGCATCTGGCGGGTGAACGCAAGGCCCAGCACGCCGACGCCGATCAGCGCGTAGGTGGTGGGCTCCGGCACAGTCACATCCACATTGTCGATCGCGATCGCCACCGGCGCGACATGGGTCACCGCGCAGGTGCCATTGGTCAGGTCGGTCGTGCTGCAGCTGTTCAGCCCGTAATTATAGCTGGTCGTCGTGATGCTGATCGAGGTGAACGCGGGACCGGAGAAATCGATGAAACCCTCCTCGAACTCGCTGCCCGAGGGGATCACGCCCTGGATGGTCTCAGTGCCGACCACGTTGGTGCCGTTATAGGCGGTGAGGATCAGGCTGGTGGCGGTAGCCTGCGGATAGCAGGCGGTGCCGCCGAATGCGCAGGAGCTGGGAAAGCGCAGACCGAAATTGAAGTTGATGTCGGTGGCCGCCAGACCGTCCGGCGTGGCCAGCACAGCGATGTTCAGCGGATCATTACCGAAATCGATGAACACATTGCCGGACATGTTTGTGAAGTTGAACCGCGGGTCCAAGGTCACCGCATCCGGCTCGAGATTGCTGCGCACCACCCAGCCATAGGGGTCGCCCGCGACTGGCGAGGTGGTCATCGCCAGCGGCGTCGCATCGCTATAGGTGAGCGTGATGCCGCCGCTCGACGAGGTGAGCGTCTGCGCCCCGGTGCCACAGGTCTGATGGTAGTTCAGGTTTTGGCCGTAGCAGGGGGTGGTGGTCGAGGTGTAGGGCGAGTCGAAGCTGAGTGCGTCGAAGTTCTCAACATATTGCGCGCGCGCCGGTGCTGCGACCACCAGGGCGGCGACCAAGGCGGTGCTGCCCAGCGCAAAAAATTTCGACGCGAATGCCATCGGTCGCTCCTTAATAAGTGCGCAAGCTATTTTTTGCGACTCATTATCTCACAATACGTAGATCACGTTCCGAACGATTAAAACAAGTGTTAAGTTTGTAGCAATGTTTAAAATTTGCGACAAATTTTGAGAGAAAATTCACTATCTACCTGAAATTGCTGATAAACATCCCGCCACCAGCGCCCGCTTTGTTGCGACCTCTCGTTTCTGTGATCGGCCATGCGGCGCGACTGGGCCGAATTTCAGGGGGCCATGTGCGGATTTTGTCATGAATCCGCCGCGAAATGGGGGCGTGCCTGATGCTCCGATCCG
The DNA here is from genome assembly GCA_903904805.1 of uncultured Rhodospirillales bacterium. Lineage (GTDB taxonomy): Bacteria > Pseudomonadota > Alphaproteobacteria > Acetobacterales > Acetobacteraceae > CAIVDX01. The sequence continues at coordinate 2,349 of CAIVDX010000254.1, read as the reverse complement.
CCTGATCCAAAGCGCGCCGAAAATATCACGCATATGACTGTTTTCTGGACGCCGCTCTGGAGCGGCCCCGCCATCCCACGCTTGACCACCGTCCGGCCGGGTGCGAGGCACCATGCCATGCCCCAGCGCCCACCAAGCTCGACCACCACGCCGCCCTCGTCAGGCATCTTCGCCTGGTTCGAGCAGCGTCTGCATCCCACGGCAAAGGCGCCGCCCTCGCACCCGCCGCCAAACCGGCTGCTCGGCTTCTATTGGTACCATGTGCGCCAGGCGAAGGGGCTGGTGCTGACCATGTTCCTCGCCGCCTTCATCGGCGCCGGGCTCGACACGCTGGTGCCGGTCTTTATCGGACGGCTGGTCAATCTGGTCACCACGCTGCCGCCCACCGAGTTCTGGGCCGGCGCAACCCGCCCGATGCTGCTGATGGCCGCCGTGATGCTGCTGGGCAAGCCGATCACCACCGTCCTGCACTATCTTTCGATGAACCAGGCCCTGAACCCGAGCCTGACCAACCTCGTCCGCTGGCAGAATCACTGGCACGTGGTGCGCCAGGGCTGGAGCTTCTTTCAGAACGACTTTGCCGGCCGCATCGCCAACCGGGTGACGACGGTGGGGCCGTCACTGCGCGAAAGCGTATCGCAGGCGATCTATGCCCTTCTCTATGTGGTGGTCTTTGGCAGCTCCGCGCTCAGCGTGCTCGCCGCGGTGGACCCGCGCTTGGCGGTGCCGCTGCTGGTCTGGATCGTCGTCTACGGCCTGCTGCTGCGCCATTTCGTGCCGCGCACCCGCGCCCGCTCCAAACGCGTCTCCGAGGCCCGCTCCACCCTCTCCGGCAAGATCGTCGACGCCTATTCCAACATCCTCACCGTCAAGCTGTTCGCCCGCGCGCGTGACGAGGACCAGTGGGTGCGGGACTCCATCGACGATCACACCGACGCCCAACGCGCCCAGCTGCGCATGATCACCGCGATCGCCCTGTGGCTGATGGTGATCAACACCCTGCTGATGGTTGCCGTCGGCGGCACCGCGGCCTGGCTTTATTCCGCCGGGCGGATCGAGGTCGGCGCCGTGGCAATGGCGCTGCCGCTGACCTGGCAGATCTGCAACATCTCCGGCTGGGTGGCGCAGAACGTCACCTCGATCCTGGAGAATATCGGCTCGGTGCAGGACGGCATGCGGTCAATCGCGGTGGAACGGCAGAACCCCGATGTGCCCGGCGCCGGCGAACTCGTCGTCACCCAGGGAGCGATCAGCTTCCAGCACATCACCTTCGGCTATGGCCGCACCGCCGGGGTGCTGCACGATGTCGATCTCGACATCGCACCGGGCGAGCGCATCGGCCTGCTCGGCCATTCCGGCGCGGGCAAATCCACCCTGGTACACCTGTTGCTCGGCTTCTTCCGCACCGAACAGGGCCGCATCCTGATCGACGGCCAGGATATCGGCCAGATGACCCAGGAAAGCCTGCGCCAGCAGATCGGCATGGTCACGCAGGAGACGATCCTGTTCAACGACACGGTGGCCAACAACATCGCCTACGGGAACCGCCACGCTCCAAGGTCGGCCGTGATCGCCGCGGCGAAGCGGTCGTATGCCGACCAATTCATCTCCAACTTGCCCAGCGGTTACGACACCGTGATCGGAGAACGCGGCATCGGTCTCTCCGGTGGCCAACGACAACGCATCGCGCTAGCCCGCGCCATGCTTCGCGACCCCGCGATCCTGATTCTCGACGAAGCGACAAGCGCCGTCGATATTCAAGACGAAGCCTTGATCCGAAAGGCCATTGAGGAGTTCGCCGTCGGCCGGACCACCTTCCTCATCACGCACAGCCTCGGAACCCTCCAGTTCGCCGACCGGATCGTTCTCATGAACGCCGGCAAGATCGACTCGATCGGAACCGAGACCGAGCTACGCCGTAATTCCAAGCTCTATCAGCGGTTGCACGAAATCCACTTCCATCGTGAAAGTGCTTGATTTCGTTGGTTGGTCAACCTCAAATCGAAGCAAGCGCGGTAGACGATGATCGCTTGCACTCGGGACTCCGCTAGAAGAAACACGGATATTATGGTGGAGCGGCCACTGATGCAGTCATGCATTCGTGGTCGCTCGGCTGCTTGTCAGCAAACAAAATCTCTTGCACGCCTGGAATACTCTTTACCTTCCTCCACTGCCCCGCTTATATTGAATGCATGTAGCGCGATTCGGGAGAATCCAGCGTCCGAGAGTGTCGACAGCTAACTGTCGAGCCATTCATTTTCGGGGGAGAGCGATGATGAGCACGAGTCGGTCGGTTGTCCATTCGAGTGGGCTGGCGGTCGGTCTTGCCTTCTCATTCGTTCTCGGGCT
>CAIVDX010000253.1 GCA_903904805.1 uncultured Rhodospirillales bacterium | reverse complement strand
GGACGAGCTCGGCGGTGATGGATTCCGCAGCGAAATAGCCGCGTTTGGTGGCGAGCAGAAAGCCGATGTCGGTGGCGATGTTGAGCGTTCCCATCCGCACACGGGTTTGCGCCGGCACCGCGGTCGGGGCGATCAGGGCCAGGATGAGGAGGCCCAGGATGAGGAAGGTGGGGAGCAGGTGGCGGAAGGGCCTTGGCATGGCTGCAAACAAGCAAGGAGGGTGCCACTGGCCAGTTCAGATCTATCGATAACGCAATACTGTGCGGATTGATTGACAGACCTGATGACCGGCTCTTAGTTTTCTTCAGCTTCAGCACAACGGGGATCAGCCATGAAGACCTTGCGTCTCGAAACCACCGCGCCCTTTCAGGGACTTCCGGAACTCGTCGCCGACCGCGAGGGTCTGTTCGCCGATCAGGGTATCGCGATCGACTGGATCGAGCGTGACGCCGGCAACAACAAGACGGTGAACACCGGCGTGAACGTGCCCAAGGGGCTGAACCCGTTCCACAGCCACGGCAAGATGCTCGAGCAGGGCCTGGCCGACATGTATAATGCCTGCGAGCTTGGCAATTACTGCCGCGTTCAGGACAGCCGCACCGGCAGCCGCCAGCTGGGGCGTCGGGCCATCATGGTGTTCGGCGCGATCGTGGTGCGTGGCGACAGCCCGGTGGTGATCCCGCAGCAGCTGGCCGGCCGCAGCATCGGCGTGCCGTTTTATTTCGGCAGCCACTATATGGCGCTGCAGCTGCTCGAGGGCTTCATGCCGCGTGACATGATCAAACTGTGCGACGCGCCGAACGGCTCGAAGGGCCGCTATGACGCGCTGATGGCCGGCGAGGTGGAGGCCACCACGCTGACAGAGCCGTATGTGACGCTCGCCGAGAAGAATGGCTGCAAGGTGATCTGCTCGGCCTTCTATCCGGGCACCGAAGTGGCCGCCGCGACGGTGGATGGCGAGACCTACAGCAAGTTCAACGCCGCGGTGCGTGAGGCGGTGGCGCGGATCACCGCCGACCCGGCCGCCTATATGCATTACTTCATCGAATACCATGCCAAGAAGGACCCGCGCATCGCGTCGCTGAAGCCGGAGGACCTGCGTCCGAGCCGTCTGCTGGTGACCAACCCGGCGCCGATTCCGCAGGAGGAGCTGGAGCGCAGCGCGGAATGGCTGAAGAGCTGGGGCATGCTCGAGGAGACCGAGTCGCCGCTCGATCTGGTCAATCTGGAGATCACCACGGTGGCGCACGCGGCGGAATAATCCGGCCGCGCCGCACTGGCGGACAAACAGCCCGGCACCTGATGGTGCCGGGTTTTTTGTTGTCAGCGCGTTCCGGGCGGCACCACGCGGCGCGGGGTGCGGCGGGTGCCGGCGGCGGTGCGGTCGCGCAGATTTTCCAGCACCCTCATTGCGGTGGCGATGGAAAATTCGCCGCGGGCGCGCGCGAGGCCGGCTTCGGCGATCGCCGCACGGCGGGCCGGGTTGGTGGCGAGCGTGGTGAGGCTGGCGGCGGCGGCGGGAATATTGTCGGGGTTGAAGGGCATCGCCACGGTGCCGGCGATCTCGGCGAGGCCGCCGCGCAT
>CAIVDX010000252.1 GCA_903904805.1 uncultured Rhodospirillales bacterium | reverse complement strand
TCCGCCAGCACGGCACACCCCTCGCCATCCACCCGCCCGCCCAGCATGTGCCGGTGATGCCAGAGCGCGAAGAACAGCAGCATCCAGGCGGCAAACCCCTCGCGCTTGCCAGCCGCATTGGCGAACAGGGTGCGCACCTTGGCCGGGTCGGCGATCTCCGCCACGCCGGGCTGGGCTGCGACCAGCGGGCCGAGCCTCGCACCCTGGCCGGCGATCCAGGCGCCGACGGGCACGGTGAAGCCCTGTTTGGGCGCGAATGGGCGCGCGGCCGGCATCGCCTTTTCCAGCCAGCGCCGCAGCAGATATTTCCCCAGCCCGCGCCGCACCTTCAGTGAATCGGGCAGCGCGAAGCCGGCCGCCACCACCGCCGGGTCGAGGAAGGGCACGCGCCCCTCGATGCCGTGCGCCATCAGGCAGCGATCGAGCTTGATGAGGAGATCGTTGGGCAGCCAGTCAGCGATGTCGGTGGCCTGCGCGCCGGCCAGGCGCGAGCGGCCAGCATTGGCGGCGGCCTCGGCGGCGGCGAAGCCATCGCGCCAGCCTGGCGGGCGCTGGCGCAGCACATCCACACGGTCGAACGTGCCTTTCGCGCGCATCGCCTTGCCGCCCAGCCAGATCGGGCGCATCGCCCCGCGCTGGCGGCCATAGCCGGCGAAGATCTCGTCACCGCCTTCGCCGGAGAGCACCACTTTCACGTCCTCGCGCGCCCGGCGGGCCAGGAACCAGGTGGGGATGATGGCGTAGTCGGCGGTGGGATCGTCGATGCCGGCGACGATGTCGGGCAGATGGCGCCAGACCATTGCCTCGTTCACCAGCACCGTCTCGTGCCGCGCGCCCACGCTGGCGGCGAGGCCGCGCGCCTGTTCGCGCTCGTCGGCGGCGCCGGGCGCGTCGAAGCCGGCAGTGAAGGCCAGCACCTTGTCCGAATTGATCCGTGCCATCAGCGACAGGATCGCCGCGGAATCGATGCCGCCGGAGAGGAACATGCCGAATGGCACGTCGCTGCGCTGGTGCGCGGTCACGCTGTCGACCAGAGCGGCGTCGAGCCGGGTGAGGGCGGCGTCCTCATCGATCGGCACCGGCGGGCCGGGCGGGATGGGGGAGAGGCGGCGGCGCTCAATCACCGCGCCATCGCGCGCCAGCAGGCTCTCGCCGGGCAGCACGCGGGAGATGCCATCGAAGATCGTCTCGGCGCCGGTGGTGAAGCCGAGCTGCAGCAGTTCGTCGCGCGCGGTGATGCGCAGGCGGGGGGCGACGAGGCCGGCGGCGATGAGCGCCTGCGGCTCGGAGGCGAAGGCCAGGCCGCCCTCGATCTGCGCGACATAGAGCGGCTTGATGCCGAAGCGGTCGCGCGCCAGCACCAGGCTGCGGGCGCCGCGGTCATGCAGGGCGATGGCATACATGCCGCGCAGCTGCTCGGCGAAGCCTGGGCCCTCGCGCAGCCACAGATGCAGCGGGGATTCGCAGTCGCTGCCGGTGGCGAAGATCTCGCCTGGCATGGCGGCGCGCAGGGCGGGGTCGTTGTAGATTTCGCCGTTCGCCACCAGAGCGGCGGGGCCGGCGAACAGCGGCTGGTCACCGCCGGCGAGGTCGATGATGGCAAGACGCGTGTGCACCAGGGCGACGCGCCCAACGGTGGCGTGGCCGCTGCCGTCCGGGCCGCGATGGGCGAGGGCGGCGGCCAGCGCCTCCAGCACGGCCGCGCTTGGGGCGGGGGCGCCTGGGGTGAGCGCGAGGCCGGCGATGCCGCACATCAGGCGATCATCCGGCGCAGGCCGGTGCGCCATTTTTCGAGGACCGGGCCGGCGGCGTGGTCGGCCTCGAAGCTGGTGCGGCCGGCGCGCGCGAGGCTGGCGGCGCGGGCGGGGTCGTCGAGCAATGACTGGATGGCGCGGGCCAGTGCGGGGGTGTCGTCGGGCGGCACCAGCAGGCCGGTCTCGCCGTCACGGATCAGGGTGGCCGGGCCGTCGATGGCCGAGGCGATCACCGGGCGGGCGGCGGAGAAGGCCTCGATGACCACATTCCCGAGCGGTTCATGGCGGGAGGGGCAGACGAACACGTCGCAGGCGGCGAGCAGGCCGGCGGTGTCGGTCTGCCAGCCCGGCAGATGCACCCGGCTGGCCACCCCTTCGGCACGGGCGAGGGCCTCCAGCGCGGCGCGCTCGGGGCCTTCGCCGGCGATCAGCAGATGCACGTCGGCCAGCCAGGCCATCGCGCGGATCAGCACGTCGAACGCCTTGTTCGGGTGCAGCCGACCGGCGGCGAGCACCAGCTTCGCGCCGGGAGGGATGTCGGGCCGCGCGGGTGCGGCCCCGCGCAGATCGCGGGCGAAGTTCGGCAGATAATGGACGCGCTCGGCGGGCCAGCCCTGGGCGAGAATCCAGTCGGCGATCGCCTGGGTGTTGCCGATCAGATGGTTGCAATAGCGGAAGCGGTTGAGATCGTAATAGCCGCCGAGTCGGCCGGCGAGCGCCCAGTCGCCGGTGGGGGCCTTGCTGGCCGCGCGGCCCATCCAGGCCACCACGATGTGGGGGTGGAAGGCGCGCAGATGGCGGGCCGCGCGCCATTTGGTGATGATGTCGAGCGGGCCGCCGAACGGCAGCTGCACCGGCGACAGCCCGGCCCGGTGCAGTCGCGCGGCGCGCTCGGGGTTGGTGCGGATGATCGGCATCACCGGGTCGCCGGCGGTGGCGAGGGCGGCGGTGAGGCGCTCGAAGAAGGCCTCCGCGCCGCCATCGCCGCGGGCGCCCAGCAGATGGGCCGAACGCAGGACGGTCGGGTCCATCACGCCACCAGCGCCGTGGCGTCCTGCGCGAGGAGGCGGTTTGCCCCGTCCAGCGCGGCGTCCAGGCTGAGATCGGCCATCGTGGCGTTCGGCGCGCCCGGTGCGGCCACGCCCAGCGCGAGCCGGCCGGAGGGGGCGTAGCCGACCGGATCGGTGGTGCCGAACAGGCCCAGCGTTGGCGTGCCGGCGGCGGCGGCCAGATGCATCAGGCCGGAATCATTGCCGGCGAAGATGGCACAGCGCTGCAGGCAGGCGGCGACCTCGGGAAGCTCCAGCGATCCGACGAGATTGATCGCATCCGGCAGAGCGGCGAGCAGGGGCTCGGCCAGTCTCGCCTCCACTGTGCCGGGGCCGCCGAACACCGCCACGCGGGCGCCCGGCAGGGTCTCGGCGAGGCCGCGGGCAAGGGCGGCGAAGCGCTCGGCGGGCCAGACCTTGCCGTCCCAGTTCGCGGTCGGGCCGAGGCCGATCCAGGGTGTGCCCTCGGGCAGCAATTGCGCGGCCTTGGCGCGGTCGGCCGCGCTGGTCCAGGCGACGGGAAGCGGGCCGGGGGTCAGCCCCATCGCCGCGCCGAGGCGGTTGATGTGCAGGCCTGGATGCCGGCCGCCGCGCATCATCACGCGCCGGCGCGCCGGGATCAGCAGCGGGAGAGCGGAGCCGCGCAGATCGATCGCCAGATCCCACCAGGTGAAGGCCACCTGGCTCCAGAGCTTCAGCCAGTGGCGGTCGTAGGTCTGTTTGCCGAAGGCGATCAGGCGCTCAAGCCGGGGCATGCGGGCGAACACGCCGAACGCCGGCGGGCCGCAGGCCACCGTGAAGCGCGCCTGCGGATAGGCGCGCAACAGATGGTCGAGCAGCCCGGTGGACAGCACCGCGTCGCCGACGCGGTTGGAGGTGACGAAAAGAATGCGCACCTGCATGGTCTAGCATGAACCTGGGTGCTCGCCAGGGGCGGCCCGGGACGGCAGGAAAGTTCTTCTTTCCCGGCAGAAAGGCGCAAAGAACTTTTGAAAGTTGGCGGTGGGGGCACTACGTCCAGGTGATGACTCAGACAACGATGTTGCCGTCGCGGGCGGTTTTGGCCGTCGAGGGGCCGGACCGGGTGGCCTTTTTGCAGGGGCTGGTGTCGAACGACGTGGCGCAGGCGGCGCCGGGGCGGTCCGTGTGGGCGGCGCTGCTGACGCCGCAGGGCAAATGGCTGGCGGATTTCTTCATTGTCGCCGATGGCGCGCGGCTGCTGCTGGATGTGGAGGCGGATCAGGCTGAGATGATCGCCACCCGCCTCGGTCGCTTCCGGCTGCGCAGCAAGGTGAGCATCGCGGCCAGCGACCTCGCAGTTTTCGCCGCCTGGGGCGGGGCGCCGCCTGACGAGGGGCTTGTCGCACCTGACCCGCGCCTGCAGGCGGCCGGCTGGCGCGTTCTCGCCACCGCGCTGCCGACCAATGCGACGCCGGAGGAGTATGACCGTCACCGCATCGCGCTCGGTTTGCCCGATGGCAGCCGCGACATGGAGGCGGACAAATCCATCCTGCTGGAGGCCGGCTTCAACGAGCTGCACGGCATCGCCTGGGACAAGGGCTGTTACATGGGCCAAGAGCTGACCGCGCGCACGCGCTATCGCGGCCTGGTCAAGCGCCGTCTGGTGCCGGTGCGTGCCGCCGCCACGTTGCCGCCGTCGGGCACGCCGGTGCTGGCGGGCGGGGAGGAGGTGGGCGTGTTGCGGTCGGTCATCGGCGGCGCCGGCCTTGCGGTCCTGCGTCTCGCCGCACTGGATGGCGCGCTCACGGCGGGCGGGGTTGCGCTGCGCGCGGTGTTGCCGGACTGGATCGAATTGCCGGAACCCGGCTAAACCCTTGCCGATCGCGCCAGTCGCGCCGAGCAGATGAGGAATTCCAGACTGTGTTGACCGGCTCCGAGACCCAGTCCCAGGCCGCGCCTGCGGCGGCCCATGCCGCCGAGCTCAGCGTGATCATCCCCTGCTACAATGAGCGCGGCAATGTCGGCCCCATGGTGGCGCAGCTCGCTGCGGCACTTGGGGGCATCGCCTGGGAAGCCATTTTTGTCGATGACGACAGCCCAGATGGCACCTCGGACGTGGCGCGGGCCATCGCGGTGACCGACCCGCGGGTTCGCTGCATCCGGCGCATCGGGCGGCGCGGCCTGTCTTCGGCGGTCATTGAGGGAATTCTCTCCTCGTCAGCCAAATATTTCGCGGTGATCGACGGCGATCGCCAGCATGACGAGACGCGGCTGCCGGAGATGTTGCGGATGCTGCGCGAGGATGGCGCGGATGTGGTGGTGGCCAGCCGCTTCGCCGATGGCGGCGATGCCGCCGGCCTTTCCAGCGCCTGGCGCTACCGCCTGTCCACCGTGGGCATTTCCCTGGTGCACAAGCTGCTGCCGGTGAAGCTGACCGATCCGATGAGCGGCTTCTTCGCGGGCCGGCGCGACCTGTTCGAGCAGACCGCCCCGTCGCTGACCGGCCAGGGCTTCAAGATCCTGCTCGACTATCTGCTCTCCACCAAGACGCCACCGGTGGTGCGCGAGATCGGTGCCACCTTCCGTCCGCGTGTGGAGGGCGAGAGCAAGCTGTCGATCCTGGTGATCGTGCAGTTTGGCGCGCTGCTGCTGGATAAATTGTTCCACGGCATGGTGCCGCTGCGCTTCATGTCGTTCGCCGGCGTGGGCTTCGTTGGCCTGATCATCCATTATCTCGTGCTGATGCTGAGCCTGTCGTCGGGCATCACTTTCGGCCTGGCGCAGACCGGGGCGACCCTGGTGGCGATGCTGACCAACTTCCAGCTGAACAACGCCATCACCTATCGCGACATGAAGCTGAAGGGCTCGCGGCTGTGGCGGGGCCTGGTGGAGTTCATGCTGGTCTGCGGCATCGGCGCGGCGGCGAATATCGGCATCGCGCGCATGCTGTATTATCAGAATGACGGCGTGATCTGGCCGGGCCTGCTGGGGGCGGCGATCGGTCTGGTGTGGAACTATGCGGTGTCGTCCACGCTGGTCTGGCGGGCCCGCCGGAGATAACCTCCTCCCAAAATCGGGGGGACTGTGATGAAGGCAACGACCGAACGCAGGGTGCGCCGCTGGCAGGAGCAGCGCTGGGTTCTAGATTCGATCGTGCAATCGGTCGGCATGGAGTGGGACCAGCCGCGGGTGGCTTACACGCTGCTGCCCTGCGGGCCCGAGGCGGTGGGCGAGATGCGCTCGATCGGCCTGCGGGTGCGCAAATTTTCGGACATGCACCGCGAATTCGCCGCCGCCGGGCGCCGGCGCCAGGCCCGCGCGGAAAGCTATGCGCAGGCCGGGAAGCTGGTTTCGGCACGCGAGAACTGGTTCGTCGCGGCCCTGCTTTATTCCGCGGCGCGCTGGCCGATCTTCGAAACGAACGCCACCGCGCTCGACTACAATGCGCGGATGATCGAGTGCTACGGCCGCTACATGCAGCACGCGCCGCGGCCGACCCGGCGTGTGGAAATTCCCTTTGGCGATCACGTTCTGCCAGGCGTGCTGCACCTGCCGCACGCGCCGGCACCGGGCGAGACATTCCCCTGCGCGATCGCGCTTGATGGCATGGATGCGTCGAAGGAGATCATGGTCTCGATGTACGGCGACAAGTTCATCGAGCGCGGGTTTGCGGTGTTTGCCTATGACGGGCCGGGCCAGGGCGAGTGCCCGCTGAACGGGCTGTTCGTGACGCCGACGAACCATATCGAGGCGGCGCAGGCGGTGCATGACTGGCTGCTCACCCAGCCGGAGATCGACGCCGGGAAAATGGTCGTCACCGGCGTGAGCTTCGGCACATTCTTTGGTTTGCAGGCCGCCGCCGGGCTGGGCGATCGCATCCTGGGCACCGGTGTTGCCTTCGTCTGCCACGAGGCGGGGCTGGAGACGCTGATGAACGCGGCCGCGCCCAGCTTCAAGATGCGGTTCATGTATATGTCGGGCTACGAGGATGAGGCGGCGTTCGACGCGTTCATCAAAGGCTTCGATCTCGACCCGATCCTGGCGCGCATCGCCGCCCCGCTGCTGGTGCTGGCTGGTGGTGACGACGAGCTGTCGCCGCTGGAATTCACCGACCGGCTGATGGAGCGCGTGAGCGTGCCGCGCAAGCTGGTGGTGTATGAGGGCGAGCGGCACGCGATCGGCGGCAATAACCCGTCGTCGGCGTTGGGCGAGAACTGGCTGACCATGCTCGCTGACTGGTGCGCCGACCGGGTGGCCGGCGCACCTGCCGAGAGTGAGCGGATCTTTATTGATTCAGTCGGGCGGGTTCACACCGCGCCCTACTGAGGCCAGGTGTTTTCGACACATCAGACGTCGGTGTTGTCGTCGAAGCCGCCGCCGAAGCCGTCGTCATTGCTGCTGGCGTCCTGCCAGCCGCTGCTGTCGGTGCCGGGTGCGTCCCAACTGGCGGTTTGCTGACCGCCCCAGCCGGGGGGCTCGGGCGGGACAGGCAAGGCGGCCTGGTCGCCGTAATTGTTGATGATGGTGGTTTCGTTCACCGTCGGCACCGCGCCGAAGCCACCGCCCCCGAAGCCGGCGCCCCCGAAGCCACTGCCGCCGAAGCCACCGCCGCCGAACCCGCCGCCCATGTGCGGGCCGGAGAACATGCCCATCAGCGTGTCGGCCAGCACCACGCCGCCGGCCACGCCGGCCGCGGTGCGCAGCGCGGAGCCGAAGAAGCCGGGGCCCTGCTGCATCATCTGCGGCGGATAGGCGGGCTGTTGCGGATAGGGCTGGGGCTGCGGTGCGAATTGCGGCTGCACGGGCTGGCCCCAGGGGTTGCCTTGCTGCGGGACCGGCGCGGGTGCGGCGGGCTGGCCGCCGCCGAACAGGCCGCCGAAGAAGCCGCCACCGGATTTCGCCGGCGCGTTCTGCGCGGCCTGCGCGGTGCGCTGCGCCTGCTCAAGCGCTGCCTGCAGTTGCTGGATGCGCGCCTGCGCCTGGGCCAGTGCGGCCTCCTGCACGAAGGCGGTCTGGGTCATGCGATACCGCGCCTCGGGGTGGCGGGTGAACAGATCGGCGATCAGCTGGTCCGCCATCGGCTCGACAGGCGGCAGGCTGCCGGGAGCGGCACCCGCGCCGGCGATGCGCTGGACGAAGCTGGTGAGAAGATCGCGTTCCTCGTTGGTCATGGGAAACTGCCCTTTGGGAGGTGAAGCCTCGAACGGCACATGGCGCGCCGATGAGGTCGGTTCAAGCGGGGCTGGTTTTGCGGCCGGGGCAAACGGCTTTAGGTGGGCGCATGGCCCGCCTTGCTGTCATTGCCCTGGTTCTGCTGATCCTCACCCCGCTGCCATGGTTCGCCGCGAATCGGCCGATGGCGGGCGATGTGACGATGCCGGCCGCGCGGCTGCACTCGGTCTCGTTCGCGCCGTTTCGACCGGGGCAGTCGCCCTTCACCGGCCGCTTTCCGAGCGAGGCGCAGGTGGATGCCGACCTCGCCCTGGTCGCGACACGGGCGGACGGGGTGCGCACCTATGCGGCGAACGAGGGCGATTACGACACCGCCGCACTCGCTGCGCGCCATGGCCTGACGGTCTGGCAGGGCATCTGGCTCGGCGGGGATCTGGCCGGCAATGCGCGCGAGCTTGGCCGCGGCATCACGCTCGCCCGGACGCATCCGGGCACCATCACGCGGGTGGTGGTGGGCAACGAGGTGCTGCTGCGCCGCGACCTGCCGGTGGAGGCGCTGATCGCCGACATCGACCAGGTGCGTGCCGCCGTCAGCCAGCCGGTGACCTATGCGGATGTGTGGGAGTTCTGGCTGAAATTCCCCCAGCTGGCGGAGCATGTGGATGTCATCACCGTGCATCTGCTGCCCTATTGGGAGGATAATCCAACCAACATCGCGGGGGCGGTGGCGCATGTGCGCGACATCTATCGGCAGATGGTCGCGCGGTTCCCGGGGAAAAAGATCGTCATTGGTGAGACCGGCTGGCCGAGCCGCGGGCGCTGGCGGCGTGATGCCGCACCGGGGCGGGTGGAGCAGGCGATGTTTCTGCGGCGGTTCATCGCGCTGAGCGAGGCGGAGGGCTTCGAGTATAATCTGATCGAGGCGTTCGATCAGGGCTGGAAATATATCAATGAGGGCGTGGTGGGCGCCAATTGGGGGATCTGGAGCCAGAATCGCGGCGAGAAATTCCCGCTCTCCGGCGCGCTGGAGGAGGATCCGGACTGGCGCGCCGTGGCGGCCGCGCAGGGCGTGCTGTTTCTGCTGCTGCTGGGGCTGGCCAATCCGGCCCGGCGGCGGGCGGAGCCAGGGGTGACGGCGCTGCTGGCCTGGGGGTTGGCGGGCGCGCTGGCCTTCGCGGGCTGGGCACAGTTGCCTGTTCTGTATGACGAATTCGCCTATGGCGCGGCGCTGGTGAATTTGCCGGCGCAAGCGGTGCTGGCGGTGGTGGCGATGCGGGTCGCCCGGCTTGATCGCGCGCGTGATGGTGCGGCGGCGAGCAGCTGGCTGCAGGCGGTGCTGCGCGGGGACTGGCAGGGCTGGTCGGCCATGTCGGTGCTGAGCGACCTGGCGTTCTGGTTCCTGTGGACGGCGGCGGTGTTGCAGCTGCTGCTGGTGGTTGATGCGCGCTATCGCGACGTGCCGACCCCGGCGCTGGCGGTGTCGATCGTGGTGGCGCTGTGGCGCTGCTGGCTGGGGGGCGCGCCGCGCGGGCTGGCGGAATTGGTGCTCGGGGCGGTGGTGACGTTCGGGGCGGTGGTGGTCGTGGCGCAGGAGGGGGTGGGGAATTGGCCCTTCAGCCTGTGGGCCCTGCTGTCTGTCGTGCTGGTCGCCCCCTCCTTGCTGGGTCCAGCCAGGCCCAGGCGCCGAGAGCCAGGCCCAGCATGCCCCAGCTCGCATTCCAGTTGATCACCGCCATCGCGCCGAGGGCCACCGCGAGCATGCCCAGAGGCCTGGAGGCCAGGGCGAACGCGCTCGTGCCGGCGGTCAGCGCGGCGAGGCCCCAGAGCGACCAATATTGCGCGAAGCCGAGTGCCGCGCGTGGGATGCAGGCCAAAGGTGGGTCCGCGCTGGTGCATGCGGCGACCCAAAAGCCGGGTTCGACGCCCCACGCCCGATAAGCGATCATCGCCCCCGTCGTCGCGACGCACGCCGCGATGCCGATCCAGTCACCTCGGTTGCGCATCAGGGGCCAGCGAGCTTTGGGCGGTGAACTGCCAAAAGTTCCTCGCGTCGCGCGCCATGAAGGGGGGGCAGGAAAGACGCGCCTGCCGCCTGACTCCTTTGTAGAATTTTGTCCTCATTCGCAGTTTTTCGTGCAAGTGACCCAGGCCAGACCTGGCGCGCATTGCCGCTGCATACCCCGGACACTATGGTGCGGCGCGTTTTCGACCTGCCGATGGAAGTGCCTGAGTGTCCCACGATCGCCCCTCATTCCAGGATTTGATCCTGCGCCTGCATGCCTATTGGGCCAAGCAGGGCTGCGCGATTTTGCAGCCCTACGACGCCGAGATGGGTGCGGGCACGTTTCATCCGGCCACCACCCTGCGCGCGCTGGGCCCGAAGCCATGGCGGGCCGCCTATTTGCAGCCCTGCCGTCGGCCGTCGGATGGGCGCTATGGCGAGAACCCGAACCGTCTGCAGCATTATTACCAGTATCAGGTGATCCTGAAGCCCTCGCCGGCGGACTGCCAGTCGCTGCTGCTCGACAGCTATCGGGCGATCGGCATCGACCCCGACCTGCATGACATCCGTTTCGTCGAGGATGACTGGGAGAGCCCGACGCTGGGCGCCTGGGGGCTGGGCTGGGAGGTCTGGTGCGACGGCATGGAGGTGACGCAGTTCACCTATTTCCAGCAGGTGGGCGGCATTGCGGTGGATCTGCCGAGCTGCGAGCTGACCTACGGGCTGGAGCGGCTGGCGATGTATGTGCAGGGGGTCGAGAATGTCTATGACCTCGATTTCAATGGCGCCCCCGATCCTGCCCAGCGTCTGACCTATGGCGACGTGTTCCTGCGCAATGAGCAGGAATTCTCCGCGCATAATTTCGAGGCGGCCGACACATCGATGCTGGCGCGGCATTTCGCCGATGCCGAGGCCGAGTGCGCGGCGCTGCTGGCGCGGGCATTGTCGCTGCCGGCCTATGACCAGTGCATCCGCGCCAGCCACATGTTCAATCTGCTGGATGCGCGCGGCGTGATCAGCGTGGCGGAACGGGCGAGCTATATCGGCCGGGTGCGGGCGTTGGCGAAGGGCTGCTGCGAGGCCTATCTGGCGGGTACCGTTTGATGGCCGAGTTTTTTCTGGAGCTGTTCTGCGAGGAAATCCCCGCGCGCATGCAGGCGCGCGGTGCGGATGACCTGCTGCGTCTGGTCAGCGAGGCGATCGCGCCGCTGAGCCCGACCGGTGGCCGCTGCTGGTATGGGCCGCGCCGCATCGCCATCGCGTTGGATGTCGCCGCCTCGACGGTGGCGAGCGCGACCGTCGAGCGTGGCCCGCGCATCTCCGCGCCGGAGCAGGCGTTGGCGGGTTTTCTGCGCAAGCATGGTGCCGCGCGGGAGGCGCTGAAGCAGGAAGGCGAGTTCTGGGTGCTGGAGAAATCCGCCGATGCCCAGCCCGCCGAGGCGATCATTTCAGCCGTGCTGCCGGGTCTGCTGCGGCGCTTCCCGTGGCCGAAATCGATGCGCTGGGGGGCCGGCAGTGGCTTCACCTGGGTGCGTCCGCTGCGGCGGATCCTGGCGCTGCTGGATGGCGCGGTGGTGCCCTTCAGCCTGGCCGAGGGTGAGGATAGCGGTCACGGGCTGATCGCCGGGCATCTCACCGAGGGGCATCGCTTCCACTTCCCCGGTGCGGTGGCCGTCAGGGGTGCCGAGCATTGGGTCACCACATTGCTGGCGCATCGGGTGATCGCCGATGTGGCGGACCGCAAGCGCATCATCGAGACCGGCATCGCCGAACTGGCGCGCGCGGAGGGGCTCACCGTGGTGAGCGATCCTGGCCTGCTGGACGAGGTGGCGGGCCTGGTGGAGTGGCCGGTGCCGCTGCTGGGGCGCATCGATGACCGCTTCATGGACCTGCCGCCGGAGGTGATGCAGGTCTCGATGCGGGTGAATCAGCGCTATTTCGCCCTGCGTGACGCCGCCGGCCGCCCCGCCGCGCGTTTCGCCTTCGCCGCCAACATTGATGCGCGCGACAATGGCGTGGCGATCGTGGCGGGCAATGAGCGGGTGCTGCGCGCGCGCTTCTCGGATGCGCGGCATTTCTGGGACCTTGATCGCCGCACGCGGCTGGCCGATCGGGTCGAGGCGCTGAAGGGCATCGTGTTTCACGCCAAGCTTGGCACGCAGTACGCCAGGGTGCGTCGGCTGGAGAGCCTGGCCGGCAGCATTGCCGCGGCACTTGGCGCTCCGGTGGAGCAGGCCGAGCGTGCCGCGATGCTGGCCAAGGCCGATCTCACCACCGGCATGGTGGGGGAGTTCCCCGAGCTGCAGGGCGTGATGGGTGGCTATTATGCGCTGCATGATGGCGAGGCGGCCGCGGTGGCCGAGGCGATCGGCCAGCATTATCAGCCGCGTGGTGCGGGTGACAGCGTGCCGTCAGACCCGGTTGCGATCTGTTTGGGCCTGGCCGACCGGATCGACCAGCTCGCCGGTTTCTTCTCGGCGGGCGAAAAGCCGACCGGGTCGGGCGACCCCTATGCGCTGCGGCGCGCGGCCCTCGGCGTGATCCGTCTGGTGCTGGATAATGGCCTGCGGCTGGATCTGCGCGCGGTGCTGGCCGAGGCTGCCGCCCGGTTTGATCCGCCGGCGGATGCGGACGAATTGCTGGGCTTCGTGGTCGAGCGGCTGCGGGTGCAGCTGCGCGCCGACGGGGCGCGGCATGATGTGCTCTCTGCCATCCTGGCCGGCGGCGCCGATGGCGATCTGACACGGCTGATCGCCCGCACGTCAGCGGTGGCTGCGTTCCTGGCCAGCGAGGCCGGCGCGAATCTGCTGGCCGGCTACAAGCGTGCTGCCAACATCCTGCGCATCGAGGACAAGAAGGACGGTCCGCATGAGGGCCGCCCTGAGGTGGCGCTGCTGACCGAGCCGGCCGAGCAGGCGCTGGCCGCCGCTCTTGATCAGGCCGCTCCGGCCTTGCGCGCGGCGCTGGCCCGCGAGGACGACGCGGCGGCGATGTCGGCGATGGCCGGATTGCGTGCCCCGCTCGACGATTTCTTCACTTCCGTCACCGTAAATGATCCTGAGCCAAAATTGCGCCGCAATCGTCTGCTGCTGCTGCGCACGGTTCGAGATAGCATGCAGATTGTCGCAGATTTCTCCCGCATCGAGGGTTAGAGCATGACGAAATGGGTTTACAGCTTCGGCGCCGGCCACAATGAGGGTCGCGCCGACATGCGCAATCTGCTCGGGGGAAAGGGGGCGAACCTCGCCGAGATGGCCTCGATCGGCCTGCCGGTGCCGCCAGGCTTCACCATCACCACCGAGGTCTGCACTGCCTATTACGAGAACAAGGAAAATTACCCCGGTGAGCTGCCGGAGCAGGTGAAGGCCGCCCTTGGCCTCGTCGAGCAGGCGGTTGGGCTGAAATTCGGCGACAAGCACAAGCCGCTGCTGGTCTCGGTCCGCTCCGGCGCGCGGGTGTCGATGCCGGGCATGATGGATACCGTGCTGAATTTGGGCCTGAATGACGCCACGGTGCAGGGCCTGTCGGACAGCGCCAACGACGCCCGCTTCGCCTGGGACAGCTATCGCCGCTTCATCCAGATGTATGGCTCGGTGGTGCTGGGCGTGGACCATCACCGCTTCGAGGAGATCATCGAGCACGTGAAGCTCGATCGTGATGTGATCGAGGATACCCAGCTTTCCGCGCAGGACTGGCACCGTGTGGTCGAGAGCTACAAGGACATGGTGCAGGCCGAGATCGGCCGGCCCTTCCCGCAGGACCCCGAGGAGCAGCTGTGGGGGGCGATCACCGCGGTGTTCGGCAGCTGGATGAACCCGCGCGCCAACACCTATCGCCGCCTGCACGACATTCCGGCAAGTTGGGGCACCGCGGTGAATGTGCAGGCGATGGTGTTCGGCAACATGGGGGCGGATTGCGCCACCGGTGTGTGCTTCACGCGTGATCCGTCGACCGGTGAGAACATCTTCTACGGCGAGTTCCTGGTGAACGCGCAGGGCGAGGACGTGGTGGCGGGCATTCGCACGCCGCAGCCGCTGTCGAAGCTGCGCGCCAAGCCGGGCGAGGTGGCGATGGAGGAAGCGCTGCCGAACGCCTATGCCGATCTGCTGAAGGTGCGTGAAACCCTTGAGCAGCACTACAAGGATATGCAGGACATCGAGTTCACCGTGCAGCAGAACAAGCTGTACATGCTGCAGACCCGCAGCGGCAAGCGCACCGCCGCGGCGTCTTTGCGCATCGCGGTTGAGATGGCCAATGCCGGGCTGATCGATCGCACCGAGGCGATCAAGCGCGTCAATCCCGCGAGCCTGGATCAGCTGCTGCATCCGATGCTGGACCCGACGGCGGCGCGCAATGCGATCGGCCGCGGTCTGCCGGCCAGCCCGGGTGCTGCCTGCGGTGTGGTTGTGTTCAGCGCCGATGAGGCCGAGAGCCGCGCCCAGCGTGGCGAGGCGGTGATTCTGGTGCGCATCGAGACCAGCCCCGAGGATATTCACGGCATGCATGCCGCGCGCGGCATCCTCACCACGCGCGGCGGCATGACCAGCCACGCCGCGGTGGTGGCGCGTGGCATGGGCCGGCCTTGCGT
>CAIVDX010000251.1 GCA_903904805.1 uncultured Rhodospirillales bacterium | reverse complement strand
TTCGGCGAAGAGCGGCCAGTCGGAGGCGGGATCGACGACCACGGCCTCGAGTTTCTTGCCCAGAACGCCGCCCTTTTTGTTCTGCTCCTCGATGAGCATGAGCATGACGTCTTTCAGCGTGGTCTCGCTGATCGCCATGGTGCCCGAGAGCGAGTGCAGAATGCCGAGTTTGATCGTATCTTGTGCATGGGCGGCGAACGGCGCCACGGCGCCGACGGCCACGCTCGCGGCGACAGTCGCGCCGGTGAGCCATTTTCTGATTGAAGCCATCCCAGTTCCCTTCCTATGTGGCAAAAGACCGGGGTTCAGGTAGCAAGCCTCATGCCATCAAGGTCCAGATTGGCTGGGCGCATGCTGTTGAGGAGCAAAAGCTTTTTGCTTCTTTTTTTCAAAAAAGAAACGCTTTTTTACTTCCCCTGGTCGGTCACGAACCGCCGATCGATCACCTGTTCGATGCCGAAGCCTTTATCCAGGTAGCCCTGGTCCTGGTTCCATCTGATCTGGTTCGCGACGTCGGCGACGTCGAGCCGGCCGTTCGGGTCGACATAGGGCAGGCCGACGCGGACCTGGTCGATGGATTGCGAGGCGGTGTCGGCGATGATCTGCAGCAGCGGCCGGGTCGCGTCGGTGACCGGCACGCTGCCATCCACCGCGGCGGCGAGCAGCACGTCGTGATAGGCGCGCAGCCCCTGCAGATAGGCGATCAGGAAGCGGTTGATCAGCTCGGTTTCGCGCTTGAAGCCACGCGAGACGAACACCGCGCCGAGCTGCCAGGGGGTGATGTCGCCCACCCAGCCGAGCAGCCGGGCATCGCCGGATTCGATCAGCGGCCGGGCGGTGGTGATCGGCAGCAGGGCGGCGTCGACCGCGCCGCCCTTCACCGCGGCGGCGACGTTGGAGAGGGATTGCAGCGCGGAGAGGCGGATCTCGGCGAGCGGGAAATGATATTTTTCCGCCAGCAGGCCCAGGCTGTAATGGAAGGATGAGCCGGTCTGGGTGATGCCCACGCTGTGGCCGATCAGGTCCTGCGGCTTGTACATCTTCATCGAGGCGGGGGCGTGGGTGGAGGCGAGATAGGCGATCAGCGGGAAACCAGGCGCCTCGCGGCTTTGCCCGGCGATCACGCTCAGCGCCCCCTTGGCGGCCAGGTTGAACAGGCCGGTGGTGAAGGCGGTGACGCCGATGTCGATGTCGCCCGAGGCGGCGGCCACGGCGATGGGTTGGGCGGCGTCGAAGAACACCAGGTCGACATCCAGGCCCTGCTCGCGGAAGAAGCCTTGCGCCAGCGCGATGAACACCGCGCCCGACGAGGACAGGCGCAGGATGCCGACGCGGATCTTGCGCGCGCTTTGCGCGGCGGCCGGGCGTGTGGCGTGCACGGCAATGGTGCCGAACCCGGTGAGTGCCGCGCGGCGGCTGATGGTCATGGCGTTTCCCTTGGCATTTTCGGGCGATGATAGCAGCACTGTTGTCTTTGCAAAGCGCGACGAGCGGGCGCACGAAAAACTTGCGGCAGAGCCCGGAGTTTGGCAAAAGGGGAGAGATTTAATTCCCAGTCCTTTGCCTTGCTTTTTTGCCCACCTGTTTTGCCCCGCCTGTTTTGCCCCGCCTGTTTTGCCCCGCCTGTTTTTGCCCCGCCTGTTTTTGCGCCGTCTGTTTTTTGGATGTGTCTGTTTGGTTCCATTTTTGTCGTGCGTGCCCACCGCCACCGGCGGCCGGGCTGAGATCGTGGTGCATGAGATCGCCAGTTCCTTCGTCACCCCGCCGCGGTGCCGGCGCTGGGCCGAGCAGGTGCAGGCGCCGTTCATCACGCCCGATCCTGCCCGGGCGGATCGTGACTGGGACTGGGAGGTTCTGATTCCCACGCTCACCTTCGCCGCCGGGGTGCGTCGGCAGCCGCGGATGTTTCAGATCAGTCTGGCGGCGACCGACTTTCCGCTGGGGATGGTGGCGCTGCTGGAGAATGAGCGCTGGATCGGTCGGCCGCGGCAATCGGCTGTCTATCTCTTGTATCTGTCGGGTGCGCCGGCGGCGGCGTTCGCCGCGTGGGATGAAGGCGGCCGGGCGGGAGCGCCGAAGCTGCTGACGGCGGCGGGGCTGGATGTTGCGGTCTCGGTCAGTCTGAACGGGCCCGCGCAGGGGCGGCTGTGGCTGCACGCGGCACCTGAGGGCGGCGAGGGGCTGCTGGCCTGGTATCGCGGGCGGGGGCTGGAGCCGGTGCCCGCGGGGGCGAAGCTGCCCAGCCCGGTGCTGCCGGCCCGGCGCAATGACGGGCGGTATTTTCAGCTCACCGCGCGGCGGGCGGTGGGCGTGTCACGGCAACTGGATGGGTTTCGGCACTGATGGCGACGGCGCGGCGATGGTTTGGCGATGTGGCGGCCGCTTTGGCCGGGGTGGATGCGACCGACGATGTCGCGGTGGGGATGTTCTATCGCTATTGCCTGGCCGGCTATCCACGGCAGGCGCGGGAGCTGATCGCGGATTTTCTGATCGGGCTGGAGCGTGCGCCGCGTGCGGACGAACTGGCGCGGCTGTGCGCGGCGATTGCCGGGAGCCCTGAGAGCATCGGCGAGGTGCCGGCGCCCGACTGGCCGGCGGCGACCGGCGACACGCGGCGCCGGCATTGGCGCGCGCGGGACATCACTGAAACTGTCAATCTTTGCGTAAATTTGTAATGAAGAAATAAATCAATGGGTTGTGGCGCGGGCAAGCGCCTGTCGTTGCCTGTTATATTTGCTGCGCCATCGTTAAGGTTAGCGGCAATGCGGTCCAGGGACGACCGCCATGGGCCGATCGAGCCGCCCCACGCCGCGGCGCCGCCTGAGATCTTCGACAAAGGACGCCGATGGACGCAGCCGCCCGCCTGGACGCGCCGATTCGCCCGCAGAGCACGGGCTGGTGGGCGGCGTTGCGACCGCTGCATCGTGGTCTGCTGATCGCCCTCGCGGTTGCGCTGCCGTGCGCGTTGGTGATCAGCGCGCTGTCGGTGTCGGCAACGCTGCAGGCCAACAGGGCGGCGTTTGTCGCGCGCCAGCAACGCATGGCGGAGGTCGCCCAACTCGGTGTCGATGCGCGGCTGGCACTGTTCGTGGCCACCGCCCGCACGCTGGCGAACTCGCTGCAGCTGCAGGAGGGCGGCGACCTCGCGGTGTTTGCCCGCTTCGCCGAGGCGCCGGGCCTCGCGGTGGGCGCAAACGCGGTGGGGGTCGCCGATCTGCGCGATCCCGCGGCACCGGTGCTCGCCTATGTCGGTGCAGCCGGCCGCGGCTACCCCGCGCCCAGGGGCACGAGAGCGCAGGTGCGCGCCGTGTTGGCGCAGGTGCTGCGGACTCGCTTGCCGGCGGTGTCGGATGTTTATCGCTCCAGTGCCACGGGGCGTCCGGTGATCGCGGTGATCGCGCCGGCGCCGGAGCGCGCGGAGGGCCCGCGTCAGGGGCTGGTGCGCGCGGCGGTTTGGCTGCAGGTCGATGCCGAGCTGTTCGTCGAGACCCTGCAGCGCATCCCGGTCTCCGCCGACGGGGTGGTCGCGATCTATGATGCCGCGAGCGCGACGGTGGCGCGCTCGCGCGACAACGAGATCTATGCCGGCCGGCCGGCGGTGCGGTTTCCGAACATGCTCTACGACGGTTCAGATGGCACCAGGCAGCTCTACAGCCCGAATTTCGGGCGACAGACATTGTATGGGTTTCGTCATCTGGATGTCGCGCCTGGTTGGCATGTCACGGTGTTCGAGCCGATGGATCTCGCGAGCACCATTCTGCTCGGGTCGCTGAGCAGCATTCTCCCCGCGCTCACGCTCGTGCCGTTGCTGCTTGCCATGTTTGTCGGCGTGCTTTGGCTGATCGCCCGTGCCTCCCGCCAGTCGCATCTGGAGCTGGAGCATGTGCTCGCCGACGTTCCGGTCTCGATCTATATCGACGATGTGACGCCCGACGGGGGGCGCCTGACCCTTTTCCGCAGTGTCCGTGCCGGGCGGGCGCTCGGCTTTAGCCGCGCGGAGGTCGAGCGGTTCGGCAACGCGTATGTGCGTGCCTTTGATGAGACCGGGGCGCAGCGTTTCGCCGCATTCCAGACCGAGGCAGTGGTTGCCGGCAGCGCCAGCATCGAATTGCCGGTGCGCCATCGCGACGGCAGCTGGCGGACGCTGCGCTACGAGGAGCGTCGCCTGCCGGCCCCGCGGGTGGGGAGCGTGCGGGTGATCGGCACCGTGCTGGACATCACCGACGATGTCGCGCGGGAGTCGCAGCAGCGGCAGATGGAACGTCTGGCGGTGCTGGGCGAGGTGGCGGTGGGTATCGCGCATCAGCTCAGCCAGCCGCTCACCATGCTGTCGATGGCAAGCCAGAACGCGCTGCGCTCGCTGCGTCGCGATCCGCCGGATATCGGCCGTGCCGAGGGCAAGCTGGCGCAGATCGACGCCCATGTGGAGCGGATGGCCGGGGTGCTCGATCATATCCGCCTGTTTGGCCGTGCCGGCGATGCCCCGCGCGCGCCGTTCGATGTGGCTGATTGCGTGCGCAAGGCGCGGCTGTTGGTGGAGGGACGGTTCAGCCGCGCCTGCGTGGCGCTGGTGCTGGAGATTTCCAGCGGTCTGACGCCGGTCGAAGGCCATGAGGTGATGCTCGAACAGGTGTTGCTCAGTCTGCTGGCCAACGCCGCGGACGCGTATGAGGCGCGGCCCGCCATCACCGACCGCGAGGTGCGCATCATCGTTCGCCCGCGCGGGGAGGAGCTGGTGATCGCGGTGCTGGATCGCGCCGGGGGCATTCCGCCGGAGGTGATCGGGCGGCTGTTCGATCCGTTCTTCACCACCAAGGAGCCGGGGCATGGCACCGGACTTGGGCTGTCGATCAGTCTGGCGATCATCACCGAGATGGGCGGCCGGCTCGCTGCTTATAATGAAGGGTCCGGCGCCTGTTTCGAGATTGCCCTACCGGTGGTCACCGCCGGCCCATCCGCGCTGGTGGCCGACGGGGTGGCTTGAGTTGAGGGCATGGCGGTATTGCGATTTCGCTTGGGCGGGCGACGGATTTCAAAAAATATTCAATCATCAAAAGAAGTTGGGTTTTGACCGCCGGATCGCGTGCGGCTCGGTTGATCCAACGCAAGGAATGTTACTGGGCAAGGCTGTTGTCTGTGTGCAAGCTTTGGTTGCGCCAGAGCTTCAGCCTGGTCCTGTCGATCTGACGCGTGACGCCGTGCCGTTCGCAAACGCTCGCAGTCACGCTCGCATGGGTTGGCGATGATGTCCTCGCAGATGCTGACAGCATGGTTCCGGAAGGTCAGGTCCCGCACACAGGGGATGCGTGGCATCGACCGGGCGCTGCTGCTGGTGCTGGCGATCGCGCTGCCGGTGGCGGTGGCGGTGAGCATCTGGTCGATGGTGGATGCGGTGCAGGCCAATCGCCGGGTGTTGGAGGCGCGGCTGATCGATGCTGCCCGGGTCAACCAGCTGGAGCTGAGCGCGCGGCTCAACCGGTATCTCGCCGCGGCGGAGACGATCGCGGCGCTGCCGCAGCTGCAGCCCGGTGGCGATGCCGCTGTGCTGGGCGACTATCTGGCTTCAGCGCGTGCGGCGATCGGCGCGTCGTTGATCTCGGTCTCCAGCGAGCCGGCGATGGACATGGAGGTGCTGTTTGGCAACGATCATGTTCAGCGCGGCAGCCTGATCGCGATGGACGGGTTTCCGACGCTGGCGCGGGCGCGGGCGCGGATGATCGCGACCAAGGCGCCGACGATCT
The DNA here is from genome assembly GCA_903904805.1 of uncultured Rhodospirillales bacterium. Classification (GTDB taxonomy): domain Bacteria; phylum Pseudomonadota; class Alphaproteobacteria; order Acetobacterales; family Acetobacteraceae; genus CAIVDX01. The sequence goes on along the minus strand of CAIVDX010000251.1, from coordinate 5,632 downwards.
CGGGCGTGTTCATCTCGCCGCTGACACAGCAGCCGGCGGTGCTGGTGTTCGCGCCGGTGTTGGATCAGCGCGTCGGCCCGACCCATGGTGCCTATGTCCGCTCGGTCGCCTTGCGTGTGGACGCCAAAATCTTTGCGGAGGCGATCGCGGGTCTGCCGTCGGTGCCAGCCGAGTTTGGCGTCACGCTCTATGACGACTCCGATGTCGTCATCGCGCGACGCTGGAATACGGAGGCGCGTGCGGGCCAGCACACGAACCGTGTCGTTCGGCCGGAATATGTTGGCCAGAACGCGGTGTTGCGTGGCTACAGCAGGACCTTTCAGCGTAAGGCGGTCTATGCCTTCCAAAAGCTGCGTACCGCACCGGACTGGTATCTGGCGGTGTATGCGCCGTCGCGGGGTCTGCTGCCGATGGTGAGCGGGCCGCTGTTGCGGCCCATGCTGGCCAGCATTCTGGTGCCATCGCTGCTGCTTGCCGCGTTGGTGCTGATGTGGCGCAGCGGGCGCGCGGTGCGCCGGTCGGAATTGCAGATGGATCAGGTGCTCGCGACGGCGCCGGCGGTGATTTACGTCGACCATATCTCGGCGGATGGCACGCGTACTGCCGAGTTCCGCAGCAAGAAGGTTGGCAGCCTGCTTGGTTTCACCCGCGAACAGTTCGCGGCCCTGGGCGAGGACCGCACGCGGTATCTCGACGAGAAGGCGGCCGCGATGCTGAAGGATTTCTATGATCGCGTGGGCGCGCATGGCAGCGCCAACGTCGAATTGCCGGTGCGTCACCCTGATGGTCGCGAGCGGGTGATGCGGATTGATGAGAGTTGCATCGAACGCGACGCCGCTGGCGGCATGCGCGTCACTGGCTTCGTGACCGATGTCACCGCCGAGGCGGAGGCGAAGGAACGGCGCCGGCATGTCGAGCGGCTGGCCACGCTGGGCGAGGTGACCGCCGGCATCGCGCACGAGATGAACCAGCCGCTGGCCGCGATTTCGATGGCGGTGGAGAACGCCGCGCGCGCGTTGGGGCGGGTGCCTCCCGATGTGTCGCGTGTGGCAGACAAGCTGGAGATGGTGCGCGCGCAGGTGCAGCGCATCGCCAAGGTGATCGGCCATATCAGGGTGTTTGGCCGAGATGACGTTGACCGCAACGCCGCCATCGATATCGGCCAGGTGATCGACGAGGCGCTGATTCTGGTCGAGGCGAAGCTGCGGCGTGAGCGGATCCAGCTGACCCGCGCGATCCCCGATCCGCCGCCGCGTCTGCGCGGGGTGGCGGTCATGCTGGAGCAGGTGCTGATGAACATCGTCGGCAATGCGGTGGATGCCTATCGCGACCGGCCGGAGTTGCCGGATCGGCACATCGACATCAGCGTGAGCGAACGCGGGTCGGACGCGGTGATTGCCATCACGGACCATGCTGGCGGCATTCCGCCGGGTGTGCTGGGGCATATTTTCGATGCCTTCTTCACCACCAAGCCTGCCGGTCATGGCACCGGGCTGGGTCTGTCGATCAGTCTGGCGACGGTGCGCGAGATGGGCGGCAGCCTGAGCGCGAGCAATGTTGATGACGGCGCGCGCTTTGAGATCGCGTTGCCGATGGCCGCGGCGGCGGCGCTGGCCTGAGCGTGGCAGATCTAAGTAAACTGTAACAAAAAGCACAGTAAAGCTCTTGTGATACCGTGAAAATAGGTATTGCGGTACATAAAAATACAAATAATTTCTTAATAAATCTGGCGCAAGCGCTGGCTTTGACGTAGGTCGGTTGGCGATCACGTGAGTGTGATGTTGGTTTGGTGCGGGGTGATCTCGTTGCCAGTCGGCTCCATTGTCGAAATTGTCGCGACGCATGCGGCTGAAGGGCCTTGGCGTGCCTATGCTTCCATTCGATCGGCCCGGCTCCGAATCGCTCGCCAACGCTGCCGAGGGCGGGCGGCTCCTCGGGTGGCTGCGCGGGCACGCGCTGGCGCTGCTGCTGGCGGTGGCGCTGCCTGGGGCGATTCTGGCCAGCCTGATTTCCTTTCGGATCGCGCTCGATCACAGCACCCAGGCGGTGAATGGGCGCCAGGACGAGGCCGCGCGGATTTTGCAGCTGGCGGTGGATGCCAGGCTTGACCGGGTGGTGGCGGCGGCGACCACGCTGGCGCTGTCGCCGCAATTGCAGGGGGGCGGCACGCCGGAAGATGTCGCCAGTTTCGCGCGTCTGGCCGGGTTGGGCGTGGGCGCGCGGCTGGTGGCGCTGCTCGATCTGGAGCGCGGTGGGCCGCCTCTGCTGATCGACACGCAGGCGCCTGGCGCGGCGGGGCGGGTTCTGGCCACCCTCAACCCGGTGGCGGTGCGGGCGCGCGAAGAGATGCTGCGGACCCGCCAGACGGTGATCTCGGATGTGTATGTCTCGCGCCTGCTGAACGCGCCGGTGCTGGTGGTGTTCGCACCGGTGCTGGATGACGTGCCGGGGCCGGGCTTCGGCGCGGTGCGGGGCGCGGTGGAGATGATCATCCCGACCGCGGTGTTCGTCGAGCTGATCCGCGACATGGCCGCGCCGGAGGGCAGCGTGCGCGGGCTGTATGATGCGCGGGGCTATACCGTGGCGTGCTCGGTCGACGGCCTCTACCCGGCCGGACAGCCCGGACCGCGGGCCGGCCAGCCGTTCTATCTCGGCCATGATGGCGTGGTGGAGCTGGACAGCCCAGGCACGGCCATTCCGACCCGCTATGTGTTTCGCGCGCTGCGCTTCGATCCGGCCTGGCATGTCAGCGTGTTCGCCCGCGTTGGGCTTGGTCGGGCGTTGATCCTTGGCCCGCTGCGCGAGGGTCTGATGGTGGGCGCGAGCGTGCCGCTGCTGCTGCTCGCAGCATTGCTGGTGCTGTGGCGCAACGCGCGGCGGGCTGGCCGCGCGGTCGATGGGCTCGACGCGATCCTGTCCACGGTGCCGGCGGCCGTGTGGGTTGACGACATCAGCCGCGCTGGCGTGCGCACCCGTCGCTATCTCAGCGACCGGTGTGGGGCGGTGCTTGGCTATTCGCGGCAGGAGGTGCGTGCGCTGGGGGATGAGCGTGTGCGCGGTTTCGACGCGGAGGCCGCGTTTGGCTTCGCGGCATTTCAGCGCGGCGTTTTCGCCACCGGCGAGGGCACCGTGCAGCTGCTGGCGCGCCACCGGGACGGTCGAATGCGCCTGCTGCGCTATGACGAGCGCTGCGCGGCGCGCTGGGCGGATGGCGGCATGCGCGTGACCGGCTCGGTGATCGATGTCACCGAGGAGGTGGAGGCGGCCGAGCGCAGGCATCATCTGGAGCGGCTGGCGGTGCTGGGCGAGGTGGCGGTGGGCATCGCGCATGAGATGAACCAGCCGCTGGCGGCGATCTCGATGGCCACGCAGAACGCCGATCGGGCGCTGGCGAAAAGTCCGCCCGATCTCGCACGGGTGGCCAACAAGCTCTCGACGATCCGCCGGCAGATCGAGCGCATCGCGAAGGTGATCGACCATACGCGCTCGTTCGGCCGGCGCGAGCTGACCGGTGAGGGCGCCTTCGATGTGGCGGAGGTGATCGGCGACGCGCTGGTGCTGATCGGCGGACGGCTGCGCGCCCAGGGGGTGATGACGCAGACCTCGGTGGCGCAGGGCCTGCCGCCGGTCAACGGTGTGGGGGTGATGCTGGAGCAGGTGGTGGTCAATCTGCTCGCCAACGCGATGGATGCCTATCGCGGACGGCCGGATATTGGCGACCGACGGGTGGAGATAAGGGCGGAGGCCGGGGTCGGGCAGGTGGTGATCACCATCGCCGACCGCGCCGGCGGCATCCCCGATTCGGTGCTGCCGCGGCTGTTCGATGCGTTCTTCACCACCAAGCCCTCAGGCGAGGGCACCGGGCTCGGGTTGTCGATCAGCATGGCGACGGTGCGCGAGATGGGCGGCACGCTGGCGGTGTGCAACCGCGATGGCGGCGCGCGCTTCGAGATCGTTCTGCCCGCGCTCACCACGCACCCGCCGGCCTAGGCGGAGGCGGTGCCGGGCTTATCTCGCGCCAGCCTCACAGCTTGAAAATGATGTGCTTTTTTTTCAAGAAATAGGAAGCTCGTTTATTTTTCGTGGAAGATTGCCTCGATCGCCATCCCGATCGCGAGGATCTTCGCGTCCGCGTTGGTCTCGCCCATCACCATGAGCCCGACCGGTGCGGTGCCCGGGGCGTGGATGGGCAGGGAGAGGGCGCAGCGATCGAAGAAATTGGCGAAGCTGGGGTTGCGCAGCATCAGCAGGTTCACGCGGGCGAATTCGGCGTCGTCATCGAGCGAGGCGATGGTGGGGGCGATGATGGGGGTGGTGGGCATCAGCAGGGCATCGACGCCTGATGTGGCGATGTTGAGCCGGGCGATGGCGTCGGCGCGGGCGGCGCAGAGATCGATGTAGTCCGCGGCGGATTGCTCGGTGCCGCGCTTGATGCGGACGATGACGCGGGGGTCGTAGAGCTCGGGCGTGGCCTCGATGTGGGGGCGGTTCCAGGCGTAGCATTCGGCCGCCGAGAAGCCGCCTTTTGCGTTGATGGCGGCCAGTTCGAGGAAGTTGGGGAGTGGCAGGTGGGTGATGTGCGCACCGGCCGCGGACAGGCGGCTCAGCGCGGCCTCGAAGGCGGCGGCAACGTGGCTGTCCATGCCGTCGAGCACCACGTCGGAGGGCACGGCCAGGCGGAGGTGGGCGAGGGGGGAGCGCGGTGGGTGGCGGCACGGGCTCGCCGGCCATGATGGCATCGAGGATTGCGCAGTCGCGTGCGCTTGCGGCCAGCGGGCCGACGCTGTCGAGCGAGGTGGAGAGCGGGATGGCGCCGGTGGTGGGCACGCGGCGCTGGGTGGGTTTGAAGCCGGTGATGCCGCACAGGGCGGCGGGGATGCGGCAGGAGCCACCGGTGTCGGTGCCGATGGCGCCGTAGGCCATGGCGTCGGTGATCGAGATGGCCGCACCCGCGGAGCTGCCGCCGGGGATGCGCCTGGCGGCGCGGTCGTAGGGGTTGGCGGGGGTGCCGTAATGCGGGTTCAGGCCAAGGCCGGAATAGGCGAGCTCGGTCATGTTGGTGCGGCCGATGGCGATGAAGCCGGCGGCGCGCAGGCGGGCGATGGCGGGGGCGTCGGCTGAGGCGGGCGGGCGGTTGGCGAGGAAGCGGGTGCCGGCCTTGGTGGTTTGGCCGGTTATGTCGAACAGGTCCTTCACCGAGATGGGGATGCCGGCGTAGCGCGGGGCGGCCCCGGCGGCGCGCGTCTGGTCGATCAGCGCGGCCACGGCGCGGGCGAGGGCGGGGGTGGTGTGGACGAAGGCGAGGTGGCCCTCGCCGGCGGGGTCGGCGATGCGGGCGAGGCAGGATTCCACCAGGGCGGTGGCGGTGGTGCGGCCGGCGGCGAGGTCATCGGCGAGTTGGTCGAGCATGGGCATGGTCCGGGCTGGTTGCGGCGCTTTTGTGCGGTCTGAACGTGATCAGGTCCAGAGGGCCACACGACGTTGACCATCTTCTCGTGCAGTGATATTTCACAGGCGTTCGCCCGTTACCCCGGAGAGCCCATGCTGCCGCCGCCTCGCATGCTTGATCTGCTGCTGCTCGACACTGAGGACAGCCAGCCCGCACCGGTTGCCATTCAGCATCTGGTGATCG
>CAIVDX010000250.1 GCA_903904805.1 uncultured Rhodospirillales bacterium | reverse complement strand
GCGGCGAGGCGGGTGGCGGCGCGGTGGAGGCGGCGGGAGCGGACATAGCGCATCACGGGGGTGCCGGTGTGGGCGGCGAAGGCGCGGGCGAGGTGGAAGGGCGAGACGGCGCAGGCCGTGGCGAGGGCGGTGAGGGTCAGCGGTTCGTCGAGGTTGCGTTCGATGATCCAGAGGCCGCGGTCGGTGAGCATGGGGTCGCCGTGTGGGGTGCTGGCGGGCAGTTTAGCGCGGTGTGGGGAGGCGCGCTTGATTGGAATTGCGCTGCTCGCAGCCACGGGGCGTCTCAAAAATAGTGTTCTCTCTATGATGATTTTCTGAACGTATTGTTATTGAGGTAATCAGCGCTTATTGGTTGGACCTCGCATCGGCGTGCCGATGCGTCACCCAAGGGTTGTGCCGTCACAGACGGGCTGATCCGCCGTATGGAGGTTGTGCCGATGGCCAGGATGTCTTTTCTCGGGCTTTGCCTGTTGGTGTCGGTGGCAGGGGGGCAGCCGGCCGGGGCGACGAGCCTGACCTATGATTACACGGCGGTGCTGTCGTCGTTGAGCACCGGCTATCCGGCCGGTGCAACGATCAGCGGGTCGTTCACCTTCACGACCGGGGACTGCGGGAGCGGGACGTGCACGTCGAGCGCGCTTCTGCTCTCGTTGGGCGCGGTGTGGGGCGGGGCGGTGGATGCGTTCCAGGGCGATGTCTCGGCGCCTGCGATCACCGATGTCACCGGTGGCGGGCAGATTATCACGCAGGATATGGCGTTTGGCGTGGGGGCCGATTATCAGCTGCAAGCGTCGGGCGCGCTGCCAACGGCGGGTGGGACGACGATCAGCGCCGACATCGAGTTCAATCTTTACAGCAGCAATACGTCATTGTTTTACAATGATAACGCGAACGGGCTGTTGTCGGCGCTGCCGGATTTTTCCAGTTTTGATCTGGGCGGCAATGTGACGTTTGACCTCTACAGCACCGATGTGGCGACGGGCATTCAGACCCGCACGTCGCAGGCGGACGGGACGATCACCTCGGTGAGTCTGGTGCCGGTGCCCGAGCCCATGTCGGCAGGGGTGCTTGGGGTGGCGTTGCTGGGGGTGGCGGCGGTCGGGCGTCGGCGCGGTTGATGGGTGGGATGGCGGGTTAACACCCGCCCTGCGGCGGTGTGGCCGCGACTGCGGTGCCGGACTCATAGACGTTTTTTGCTTCTTTTTTCAAAAAAGACGCGCTTGCCTTGCCTTAGACCGTGAACTGCTCTGCGATGATCCGTTCCGACAATCCCCTGTCGGGATCAAACAGAACCGGCACCGAGATCGACCGGTCCTCCGACACGGCGACGGAAATCACATCGCGCACCTCGGTGAAGTCGGCCACGGCGGCGACGGGGCGTTTGTCGGCTTCGAGCACCTCGAACAGCACTTCGGCGGAGCTGGGCAGCAGGGCGCCGCGCCAGCGGCGGGGGCGGAAGGCGCTGATCGGGGTGAGGGGCAGCAGGTTCGCCGAGAGCGGCACGATGGGGCCGTGGGCGGAGAGGTTGTAGGCGGTGGAGCCGGCGGGGGTGGAGATCAGCACGCCGTCGCAGATCAGTTCGGGCAGGCGTTCGCGGCCGTCGATGGAGATGCGGATTTTGGCGGCCTGGCGGAGTTGGCGCAGGAGGGAGACCTCGTTCAGGGCCAGCGCCTCCTCGACGATGCCGGCCGAGGTGATGGCGTGCATGCGCAGCGGGTGCAGGCGGGCTTCCTGGGCGCGTTCGAGGCGACCGGGCAGATCGGCCTCGTCAAAATTGTTCATCAGGAAGCCGACCGAGCCGCAATTCATGCCGTAGACCGGCACCGGTGTGGCGCGGTCGAGCAGGGCGTGGAGGGTTTCCAGCATGAAGCCGTCACCACCGAGGGCGACGACGACGTCGGCCTCCTGCAGGGGGACGGCGCCATAGGCGGCGACCAGCCGGTCGCGCGATTCGTGGGCGAGCTGGGTGGGCGAGGCGACGAAGGCGATGCGGTGGAAGCGGGTGAGCGGGGGGCTGTGCGGGATCATGCCGGGTGGTCCTCGGCGGGGAGGGGGCGGCGATGCTGCATCACCGGCATGTCGCGGCGCAGGCGGGCGGTGAGGCCGCGGTCAATGCGGGCGGTGGTGAAGCCGGGGCCGTCGGAGCAGTGCGCGACGATGTCGCCCCAGGGGTCGATGATCATGCTGTGGCCCCAGGTGAGGCGGGGCTCGCCGCGCGGGCCGTCGTGGCGGCCGATGGTGGCGGGTGCCGCGAGCCAGCATTGGGTTTCGATGGCGCGTGCGCGCAGCAGCGGTTCCCAGTGGTCTTTGCCGGTTTGCAGGGTGAAGGCGGAGGGCAGCATGATGAGCTCGGCCCCGGCGGCGCGGAGTGCGGTGAAGAGGGCGGGAAAGCGCAGGTCGTAGCAGATCGCGCAGCCCACGCGGAGGTCGCCGGCGAGATAGGTGACCACCTGGTCCCCGGCGGCGAACAGGGCGCTTTCGCGGTAGCCGGTGCCGTCCGGCGTGGTGATGTCGAACATGTGGATCTTGCGGTAGCGGGCCAGCAGGGCGCCGTCCGGGGCGAAGGCGAGCGTGGTGTTGAAGACGCGGTCGGGCGCGGCCGTGGGGTCGGCTTCGACGATCGAGCCGCCATGGATGAAGATGCCGTGGCGGCGGGCGGTGGCGCGCAGGAAATGGGCGGCGGAGCCGGGCGCGAGGGCCTCGATGTCGGCGGGGATGGTGTCGGCGGCGGCGAATTTGGCGGCGCGGTTGCCGCCGAGGCAGCTCCAGACTTCGGGCAGCACGATCATGTCCGGCCGGTCGGCGGCCACCGCCTGGGCGATCAGCGCGTCGGCCAGCGCGATGTTGGCGGCCCGGTCAGCGCCGGGGCTCATCTGGATGGCGGTGATGCGCATATGGCCGGGCGCTATTCCGGCGGCCAGGAGACGCGGGGCTCGGAGCGGCCGTCATAGCGGATGGTGCCGGTATCGTCCTGGCGGGTGGGCGGCAGGCGGGAGGGGATGATGCGGCGGATCGGCGCCTGCGGCGCGGGGGCCGCACCGGCCAGCGTGACGGTGGGGGGCGGGACCGGGGTGTGGGCCGGCGGGTGGGGCGGCGGCTGGAAGCTGGGCGGGGCGCGTTCCTCGCGGATCGGTTCGGTGATTGGCGGGCGCATCACCGCGGGGGCGGGGCGCGGCGGGGCCGGGCTGTAGCCCTGGGCGGCGGCGGGGCTGACATAGCTGGCGGGTGAGGGCTCGGCCTGGTCGGGCCTCATCTGGTCGGGTCGTATCTGGTCGGGTCGTAGCTGGCTGGGTCGTAGCTGGCTGGGGCGCGGCGGGATGACCGGCAGGTCGTAGGCGACGTGGCTGGCGCGGGCTGCGTCGGCGGGGCGGCGGCCGGGCTCGGGCAGGCGGAGCGAGAGGCTGCGGATCTCGCCCTGGATTTCATCGAGCCGCGCATCGAGCCGTTCGAGGCGGCCGCGCAGGCCGAGGATGCTCAGCGGCATCGCCAGCAGGGCCAGCGCGTAGAGCACCGCGGGCAGCAGGATCGCCAGCAGCGCCCAGCCGGGCAGCCAGTCGGGCAAGGTGAAGGGCAGGGTCATGCGTCAACGCCTCCGTCGGAAACACCGGTCCTTGCGGGCATTGCCCTTTTAGGCCGGATCACGACGATTTGGCGACGCCATTGATGACCAAAGTACCAAGAGCCCGGCCGATGCAGGCATGCAGCGTTTCGGCCACTTGGTCGCGGGTGGCGGGGCTGGCGCGTTCGAGGTCGATCTGGCCGCTGCCGACCCATTGGCGCATCAGCTCGTAGCGGTGGAAGAGCGGCGCGCCGGTGCGGGTGGCCAGGGTGCGCAGGGCCTGCTGGTAGGGGGCGAGGTCGGTGCGGGATTGCAGCATGCGGCTATATTGCTGGTCGATCAGCACCAGATCAGCGCCGGACTGGGCGATCAGGGCCGCGCCGGCATCGAGATTGGCGGTGAATTCGGCGACGGGGATCTTGTGCACGGCCTCGACGGTGCCGGTCTGCCAGAGGACCAGGTCGTACTGGCCGGCGGCGAGGCGGGCGCGCAGGCGGGCGAGCTGGTCGGTGGAGGTGAGGCCCTTGCCGCCCTCAAGCGTGAGGTCGATCGCGGCGTCCGGCCATTTGGCGCGCAGCTCGGCGGCCATGCGCTGCGGGAAGGCCATGCCGGCGGGCGCGCGGCCCTGCGCCATCAGCGTGCCGGAGCCCAGCGCGAGGATGCGCAGGCGGTGATGCTCGGCCAGCGCGGCGGCGGCGTGCGGCAGCGGCGCGATGGCGTCGGTGATGTCGGCCGGGGCGGTGCAGGGCGCGGGTTGGGCGAGCGCAGCCTGGACGAGCGCAGGTTGGGCGAGCGCGGGTTGGGCGAGCGCGGGGGCGGCCCAGGCCGGCAGGGCCGGAGCCACGGCGAATGCCACCAGAAGCGGGGCGAGCAGGACGGGCGAAAGGGCTGATCTGCGCATGAATGGCCGCTAGCGGTATCAGGCGGCGGGCGGCTCGGCAAGCGCGCGCCGGCTTGACCCCCCACCAAGGCGTGCGAAAAGCCGCTGATGACGCCAGCGAGTTGGATTCTGTCGGAGAATTATGCCGGGCTGCAGGCGCAGGCGTTGGGCCTGGCGGAGCGCGCGGGCCTCGCACCGGAGCTGCGCGTGCTCGCTCCCCGGGCACCGTGGACCTATCTCCCGGCCGCCCTTTGGCCGGCGGCGTTGTCGGCGGTGCGGCTGGATGCGCGCGGCGCCCCGCCTTTGGTGATCGGCGCGGGTGGGGTGGCGGCCGCGGTGGGGGCGGCGCTGCGGACCGGGGAGCGGCGGGTGGTGCATGTGCAGCATCCGCGCATGGCGCTGAAAAAAT
>CAIVDX010000249.1 GCA_903904805.1 uncultured Rhodospirillales bacterium | reverse complement strand
GGGCTGACGCTGGGCGGCGGCATCCTCTGGTTGCTCGGCGGCGCCACGAGCCTGGCCGGCGCGCTGGTGCTCGGCGACCAGGCCGGCACCCAGGCCAATCTCTCGGTGGCAGCGGGCGGCACGCTGAACCTCACCGCGGACGCAGGCGCCGTCGAACTGGGTGGAAGCCTCGCGGCGAACGGCACCTACTGGAGCGGCAGCGGCGCCATCGTGGTGGCCGGCACCCTCGAAAAGACTACCGGCACGGGGATCAGCGACATCGGCGTGGCGGTGATTGTCACCGGCAAGCTGCTGCTCGGCAGCGGCACCATCGAGCTGGATGCCGGCGGGTCATTGGGCGGCACGGTCAGCGGCACCGGCGGCACGCTCCTGCTCGCCGGCGGCACGCTTACTCAGACACCCGCCAGCCTCACGGTCGCCGCCCCGATCGTCCAGACAGGTGGCGCGATCTCGCTGGCTACCGGCCAGACCATGACACTCAGCCAAACCGTAAGCTTCGGCCTCGCCTCCATTGGCGGTGGCGCGCTCGAGGGCCCTGGCACACTGGTCACCACCGGTGCCGCAGGCGTGATCGCCGACGCCGCCACCCAGCTGACCATTGGCGGCAGCGCCCAATGGCAGAACCGCGCCACCGCCAACATCGGCGCACCGGTCGCCTTCGGCGACCTCACCGGCACCGCCGGCACCATCGACAATATGGCCGGCGCCACCCTCGCACTCACCACCGACGCAGCCGGGCTGTTCCAGAACGGCTATTTCGACGCCAGCAACATCTACCGCGTCGGCACCGGCGTTCTGCTCAACCAGGGCCTACTTGTGAAGAGTGGCGGCGGTCAGACCAGCCAGATCTTCACCCCGATCACCACCAACGGCACGCTGAACGCCCAGACCGGCACCATCGCGCTCAATGGCGGCGGCACACTGGGCGGCATCGTCGAGGGGCTGGGCGGCACCGTCGCACTAGGGGGCGGCAGCTTCGGCTTCACCGGCAGCTCCTTCGCGCTTGGCAGCGGGGTGATCATCGCCGGCGGGACCATCGCCGCCGCCGGCCAGACGCTTGGCCTCGCCGCGGCGACCCAACTCACCGCCGGCCGACTGGCCGCGGGCACCATCAGCGCGGGTGCCGCGACCATCACCGGATTCACCCTCGCCACCGGCGCTATCTGGAGCGAGACCGGCAGCCTCGCACTGAACGGCACCCTCGCCGGCACCGGCAGCCTGGTGCTGGGCGCGACCGGCGCAATCGCGCTTGGCGCCGGGGCGCTGCTGCAAGGGGCGGGGATGCTCGACCAGGGCGCGATCGGCCTCGCGACGGGTGCCGCCACCATCGCCGCACCACTCACCCTCGCAAACGGGGCCAGCCTGTCGGCGGCCGGCGGCAGCATCTCGCTGGCCGGCGGCGGCAGCCTCTCAGGCTTGCTTTCCGGCTCCATCGCGCTGACCGCCGGCAGCTTCCAGTCCGGCACGTCCACATTGGCCGGCAATCTCGCCCTTGCCGGCGGCACG
>CAIVDX010000248.1 GCA_903904805.1 uncultured Rhodospirillales bacterium | reverse complement strand
GGGCGCACAGGCCCAATGCTGCCAGACCCAATGCTGCCCGACCACGTGCTGCCCGACCACGTGCTGCCCGACCACGTGCTGCCCGACCAAAGGTTGGCGGAATCGTCTGTTTCATCTTTGTTTCCTCCCAATTGGAAGGCATCCGACATGCGAACCAGCCGCCCGTCAAGGCCGGCGATCACTCCGCTTTGGGGAAGTCCAGCGGCCAGCCCTCGGTGTTGATGTCGAAGATGATCCCATCGGGATCGCGGAACTTGCGCTCGAACCCCTCGTCGCCCGGCTTGCCGAGATCAAAGAAGAACTCCCCGCCGGCCGCCCTGATCTGCTCGCCCGCGGCGTCCAGATCGTCCACCACGAAGCCGAAATGATGAGGCCCGGCGAAGCCGGTGTCCGTCAGCCCCGAGCCGACCGCGGATTTGTATTGCAACAAGGCCAGGTTGATCACCCCGTCGCTGAGATAGATCCGGTGGGCGGTCGACCCCTCGGATTTCGGCGACCGCGCCATGCCAAACGCCGCGCAATAGAAATCCGCCGCGCGGTCAATATCCTTCACCGAAAGGGCGATGTGGCGCAGTTTGGGCATGCTGACCTCCTGGTTTGCCCCAATGCTGCCCGTCGTTTCCCTCGCCGGCAATATGCTCCGCTGGCGCGCCCGATGCGCGGCCCACCTCCCCAAACCATGCCGCCTCGTTTGGTCAAACAGGCAGCGCGTCCCTAAAAAGACCTGCTCAGCTGAACCACCACCCGATCCCCACAGATTGTCTGCCCGCCGTCGCACCGCGCCCGCGGCACGCTCGTCCCGACCCAGCGCACCGACGCCTGGATCCCCCACACCAGCTCATGCGTCAGCCCGACGCTGCCCCAGCTGTAATCCGGCACCCCGAACCGCTCGTTCTTCTCGTAGCTCTGGTGGCCGATCACCGCATCCACGCTGAAATCCAGCGGCAGCGCGATGGTGGTGGCCAGCTCAACATATTGCCCGCTGCCCGAATGCCCATCCAGATTGCCCAACTCGCCAAACGTCGCCAGCACCGTCACCGGCCCGAAGCTGCGCTCGCCATGAATGATGGCCTCCAGATAGTCGAGATTTTCGCCGGACGGGGCAGGGGGGTAGGCATAGGTGACCAGAAAGGTCTCCCACTCAATGTCCAGCCAGGTGAAGCGCCAGCCCGCCGACAGATCCGTCTCCTGCCGCGCCGCCGACCCGGGATAGGACACATTGGCGACGAACAGTTCCACGAACGCCCCGCGATCCTGCTGCAGCCGCGCGGTCAGCATCGCCGCCGGCCGCCCCTGCGTCTGGCTGATCCCGCGCCCGACATAGTCGGTGGCCAGGCTCAGATCGCCATGCAGCGACAGCCCCAGCCGGTCCGACAGCCGCACCCCCACCGGGTCGGCATCCGGATGACCGATCGCATGCTGGTTGTCGCGCTGCCCATCGGGGGCGGCGCCCTCGATCCAGTTCTGCTCGAGCACCACGGCATCCGGCGGCAGCGCCAGCGCGGGGCCGGCCAGCACCAGCCAGGCGAGGAGGAGAGATCGTTTCATCCCCAACACCAGACAGGATCGCCGCGCCCGCGTCAAATGACAGATCGCGGTCAGCCCAACCCGGTGATGCGCTCGGGATGGGTGAAGATCTCGAACCCGTCCGCCCGCGCCACCGCCAGCAGCGTGATCCCCGCCGCCTGCGCCATCCGCACCGCCAGCGCGGTGGGCGCCGAGACCGCCACCAGCACCGGCGCGCCGATGCGCGCCGCCTTCTGCACCATTTCCACCGACACCCGGCTGGTCAGCAGGATCGCCCCCGCTTCCGCCCCGGTGCCCGCCGATCCCGCCGATCCCGGCAGGCCCCCGCGCGGCAGCGCGTCTGTCAATTGGTCCCGCGGCAGCGCGTCTGTCGATTTGTCCCGCGGCAGCGCGTCTGCCAATGTGTCGCGCGCCAGCGCGCCGGCCAGCTTGTCCAGCGCGTTATGCCGCCCGACATCCTCCCGCAGCGCCACCAGCCCGTCCGCCGCGGTCCAGAACCCCGCCGCATGCACCGCCCGCGTGGCGATGTTGAGAACCTGCGCACCGCCCATCGCCGCCCTCGCCGCGCGCCGCCCCGCCGCGTCGAACCGCGTGTCGGCCGACACCAGCGCCGGCGCCCGCATCGCCTCGGCAAGTGAATCGATCCCGCACAGCCCGCACCCGGTCGGCCCGGCGATGAAGCGGCGGCGCTTGGTGTGCGCATCCTGCCGCGCCGCCACCAGATCCATCCGCAGCTCGATCCCGGCCGCGACCTCCACCACCTCCAGCGCCGCGATCTCCGACGGCCGGGCAATCACCCCCTCCGCCAGACTGAACCCAACGGCGAAATCCTCCAGATCGGCGGGCGTTGCCATCATCACCGCATGCGTCGTGCGGCCATAGCTCATCGCCACCGCACACTCCTCGGGGATCGCGCGGCTGCCCTGGCTGGCGGTGCCATCACGCCAGGCGAGCCGGGGGGCTGGGATCGACGCTGTCATGCCGCGCACCCTCGCCGCATCACCCCACACTGACAAGGCACCCTGTGCACGCCGCGTGGCGCCGCCTGCCTGGTCAGAACTCGCTGTGCAGCCGCAGCGCGACCACCACCACCGGGCCGCGCTGCCGGTTATAGGTCGGATTATTCACCACCTGGCCATCCGCGGTGAGGGTTCCCAGCCCCGCCACCGCCAGGCTGTAATAGCTCTCCACAATCTGTTCCGGCCCCGCCGCGGGCAATCGCCCGTCGCCGATCAGCCCCCCCAGCCCGCCGGCCGCCAGATACAGCTTGGCATTGTGCGACAGCTGGTTCTCCACCAGCGCCAGCCCCACCCTGTCGTCCGGCCGACCCCAGCGCGTGCCCGTCTGCTGCAGCCCAAGCTGAAAGGTCACCATGATGTCGGTATAGTCATCCTCCTGCACCCCCGGCTGGGTCCAGCCGGCGCGCGCGAACAGGCCAAGATCAGGCATGATCTGCTGCTCCAGGTTGAGCACCAACCCATATTTGCTCCGATAATTGGCCGCCGGCAATGTCGCTGGCGTGCGCCCGGTGGCGGCCGCCAGCGCCAGCGCGTCGGCATAGGTCGCCAAATTCCCGCGCGTCAGCCAATAGAGGAATTTCAGCCGGCCAGGCTGCCCGAACAGCGTGTGCCGCTCCTCCAGCTCGCCCACACCCTGCGTCTGCTGCAGCAGCGGCAGGCTCAGCGCCCCGCCATTGGGGATCTGCGACAGATCGAACAGCCCGGCGCGCACGGTCCACCAATCCTGCGTCCATTCCACCGCCGCGCCATAGGTCTGCCCCCAGGCATCGGCCGCATAGTCGAAGCTGCCCGCATCCAGGACCGACCAGTTCAGAAAATCCGACCGCTGCGCATGGGCATAGCCATTGGTGTCGAAGATATCGACCACCGACATTTTGCCGAACGTCACCACCACCCGATCGGCGCTGCGGCTGCCGCCAAGCTGGTTGAGGTCGGCAGCCACCGTTTCAACATCCCCAACCAGATCGACCGTCTGTCGAAAGAACGCCCGCGCCATCTTGTAGTAGTGCAGCACCGCCCCGGCCTTGAACGCCTCGCCGGTCAGATAGCCCGCCACGCCGTAGGTCGAGCCGAGCCCGAACCCCTGGTCGATCTCCGGGTTGAACCACACCTCACCGCCGCGCCATGGCCGAAACCCCAGATAGAGCGTGGCATCGAAGGTCTCGCGCCCGCTCGCATCCGCCGGCAGGCTCTGCGCCCCCGCATAGGGCGAGCGGAACGCCGGCTGCAGCTGCTGCACGAACGTCGCCTGGCCATGGATCGCCCAGGCTTCCTCAGACCCGCCAACCCCCGCGCCGTCCTCCGCCGCGATCGCCGGCACCGTCAGCAGCGCCAGGGCCAGCCCGGTTGCGCGGAGATGTCTCAGCATGATCGCATCACGAACCCGTCTGTTATGTTATAACATAACATTCGCTATACCGACCCATCGGATACGGCGCAAGCCATCGCCGACCCGCCACGCCACGGCAACAGCGCGGCTGACCGAGGCGACATACCACGCGCGGGGATCAGGAAATTCCAGAATGCCTCACGCCGGCAACCGCGCGGATCAGCCCGCATCACTGCGGCTTATCACCAGCGCCAGATAACGCTTGGAATTTCAACGGGTCGCGGAGTTTTTGGCTGGGGGACCTGGATTCGAACCAAGGCTGCCCGGGTCAGAGCCGGGAGTTCTACCGCTAAACTATCCCCCAGCGGCGAGGCGGGGCGGATACCATGCGCACCCGCCGCGCGCAACCGCCCCATCCACGCACACCAGCCAGATGATGCTTGCGTGTGTCACTCCCGTGTCGGAGTATCACCAATCCGCCCCATATGGACCGACATGCCCGAGGCCGCCGCCGCATCCCATCACCCCAGCCCCCAGAAATTCCCCCATCCCGCCTTCGCGGCGCTGGATCTGGGCACGAACAACTGTCGCATGCTGGTCGGCACGCCGACCGGTGATGGCTTCCGGGTGATCGACAGCTTCTCCCGCATCGTCCGCCTCGGCGAGGGCCTGCAAATCACCAACCGCCTGAGCGAGCCCGCCATCGAGCGCGGCCTGGCCGCCCTGCAGGCCTGCGCCGACCGCCTCGCCCGCCGCGACCTGCGCGCCACCCGCGCCATCGCCACCGAGGCC
>CAIVDX010000247.1 GCA_903904805.1 uncultured Rhodospirillales bacterium | reverse complement strand
TGCCGCGGCAGAGATGCATGCCGATGGTCATGTCCGCCGGGCGGCCGGCGATCGAGCTGTTGATCAGCTTGGCGTAGGTATCGAGCAGGTGCTCGGTGTCCTCACCGCGGTTTTTCAGCATCTCGATCTGCTTGGGGTCGCACAGATAGGCGATGTCGACCTCATCGAGCTGCAGGAAGCGGCAGCCGGCGGCGGCGAAGGCGCTGACGGCGCCGGCATAGGCATCGCCCAGATCGTGCCAGAAGGCATCGAGCTCGGGGTAGACCTTGGGGTCGATCGCCTGACGGCCGGAGCGGAAATGCAGCACTGTGGGCGAGGGGATGGTCTGCTTCGGCAGGGCGGTTTTGACGTGGCTGTGGACGAATTTGAAGTCCTCCACAAAGACCGGCTTTTTCCAGGCGACCTTGCCGACGACGCGCAGCAGCTTGGGCACGACCACGCCGGCGAACGCGATGCCGCCTTCCTCGGGCGCGTAGAGATCCACACCTTCCAGCCCGGCGAGGAAATCATAGTGCCAGTAGGCGCGGCGGAACTCGCCATCGGTCGCGTAGGGCAGGCCGATGGCCTCCTGCTTGGCGATGGCATCGATGATCAGGCGGTCTTCCACGGCGCGCAGCTCGGCGGCGGTGATGCGGCCGGCGGCGGCATCGATGCGGGCGATCTTCAGTTCGGCGGGGCGCAGCAGGCTGCCGGTGTGGTCGGCATGGACGCGGCGGGCTTTGGCTGGGGTGCTCGACATGTTGGTTCCCTGACGCAGAATTTGTTGTTGCCAGCCGGCGCAGAGTGACGATGCCCGGCCTGGATTAACGGATTGCATATGACGGCGGCCGGCTGGCGTCAAAGTCCGGATGCGGGATGGGTGCGATGCGGCCGGGCTGCGATGCGGCATTGGCGGGCCGTGCGCGGGGAATGGCTTGTCGGCGCGGGCGATATCATGTTTGTGCGCGCCGGTGACCGCTTCGCCACCATCCACCCTGTCTGCCCAGCTGGGCCGCCTTGCCGCCTGGTGCGGCCGGCATGCCGCTGTCGTGCTGATGCTCGCGGCGCTGCTGACGCTGGTTGCGCTGTGGGCGGCGCAGGCGCGGCTGGGGGTCTCCACCGACACCGGTGAATTATTTGCGAAATCGCTGCCCTGGAAGCAGCGGCAGATGGCGTATGCGCGCGATTTTCCGCAGTTCCAGGATCTGATCGTGGTGCTGGTGGATGCCGTGCCGGCGGGGCCGGGGCAGGAGGGGGTGGCGGAGGTGGCGGATGTGACCGCCGACCAGCTGGCCGCCGCGCTGGCGGCCGATCATGTGCATTTCGCCGAGGTGCGCCGGCCCGACGCCAATCCGTATTTTCAGCGCGAGGGGCTGCTGTTCCTTGATCCCGACGAGCTGGGCCGGCTGCTGGACCGCACGATCGACGCGCAGCCCTTTCTGGGCGCGCTGGCGGCGGATCCTTCGGCGCGTGGGCTGTTCGCCGCATTGTCGCTGCTGGCGCAGGGGGTGGAGCGCGGTGCGGCGGATCTGTCGGGTTTCGAGGGCGCGCTGCGCGGCTTTCACGGCGCGCTGGCCCAGATTGCGCAAGTAGGGGTCGCGCAAGTAGGGGTCGGGCAAGTAGGGGTCGCGCAAGTAGGAGTCGGGCAAGTAGGAGCCGGGCAGGTGGGGGCGCCGCCGATGTCGTGGCAGAGCCTGCTGGGCGGCGGGCTGGCGGACAAGGCCGGGCGGTTCCGCTTCGTGCTGGTGCGGCCGCGGCTGGATTTCGGATCGATCTCGCCTGGGGGTGATGCGACGGCGGCGATCCGCGCGGCGGCGGCGACATTGCCGTTCGTGGCATCCGGCCTCGCGCGGGTGCGGCTGACCGGGCAGGTGCCGCTGGCGGACGAGGAGTTCGCCACCGTCGCGCAGGGGGCGGCGGCGGGGCTGATCGCCAGCCTGGTGCTGGTGAGTCTGTGGCTGTTCCTGGCGGTGGGGAGCTGGCGGCTGGTGCTGCCGATCGTGCTGACGCTGCTGTTCGGGCTGGCGATGACGGTGCTGTTCGCCACGCTGGCGGTGGGGCGGCTGAATGTGATCTCGGTGGCGTTCGCGGTGCTGTTCGTGGGGATCGCGGTGGATTTCGCCATCCAGTTCAGCGTGCGGCTGCGCGAGCAGCAGCTGGGGCTGACGCTGATGGACGCTCTTGATGCCACCGGGCGGCTGGCGGGGGGGCAGATATTGATCGCCGCGCTCACCACCGCGGCGGGGTTTCTGGCGTTCGTGCCGACGGATTTCGTCGGGGTGGCGGAGCTGGGGCTGATCGCCGGGGCGGGGATGCTGATCGCGTTTGTCTGCACGCTGACCTTTCTGCCGGCGGCGATCGCCGCTTG
>CAIVDX010000246.1 GCA_903904805.1 uncultured Rhodospirillales bacterium | reverse complement strand
TGATGTAAGCATCGCTATGGCCAGCGCCACGCCAGATCAGCTGCTGGCGCTCCGCAAGGAGGAAGACACCTTCAAGGCGCAGATGGCTTCGCTGGATATTGACCTGGCGCGCATCAACGCCAGCGACCGCGATAGCGCAAGGCAGCGCGAGGTGAAGGCGGGCGATAGTCTCACGCCGAGACTACTGGCTGGCGCCGTCACAGCGGGCTTCTTCGGCATCCTGGTGTGGGTGCTAGGCTATGGAATCCCAGCGCAGGGAGGCGAGGCGGTCTTGTTACTGTTGGGATCGCTGGCCACGGCGTGGGGCAGTATTGTCGCCTACTATTTCGGCAGCAGCGCTGGCAGCGCCGCGAAAACGGATCACCTTGCCGCGCTGGCTGGGCAGGAGGCTACCCGCCCATGATCACCCCCGACATTCTCCTGCGCCTCGGCTGGGTTGACCCGGAGGACTGGGCGCCGATCCTGCAAGTTGCCTGCGACAAGAACGCCATCAACACCCCGGCGCGCGTGGCGATGTTCCTGGCCAATGTGGGCCACGAAAGCGGCGCTGGTCGGCGGCTGGTGGAAAGCCTGGACTACACGCCAACCGCCCTCTTGGCGCAGTGGCCGCGCCATTTCACCGCCGAGACGGCGCAGGCGATGGGCGACAGGCCGGGGCACGCTGCGGACCAGCGCGGTATCGCAGAGGCAGCCTATGGCGGGCGCATGGGCAACAACCTGCCCGGCGACGGTTGGACCTGGCGGGGCAGGGGGCTGCTGCAAATCACCGGCCGCGCCGGCTACTCGCGGGTGGCCGTGATGCTGGGCATTCCCATGGATGGGCTGGCAGCGGCACTGGAGACGCGGCAGGGCGCTGCGGACAGCGCAGCGGGGTGGTGGCGCCTGTCGGGCTGCAACGCCCTCGCAGACGCCGGCAAGGTGGCTGCGGTGCGGGCTATCGTCAACGGTGGCGCCATCGGGCTGGATGACGTGGCGGAGCGGTATCGTGTTGCCATGGCCGCGCTGGGTGGCGCCTGACGGGTTCTCCGCTCCGCTGACATGACAAAGCCGCCGCTGGTCCTCACGGGCTGGCGGCGGCTTTCGCAATTCTGGTGGTGGTGAACCGGGGTTTTCAGGTCGCGGGGAGCGAAGCGCGCAGCGCGGCCAGCCAGCGGTTGCGGCCGGCAGTGCGCTCGACCTCATCCGCGATGGCCTTCGTGTGGTATTTCACATCGCGTTCAGCCTCCGCGATGGCCTTCTCACGCCACGCCTCGGCGCCCATCCGCACCGGGGCAGGAGCCTCATAGCCGCAGTCGAAGTCCAGGCTGGTCCGAAGCTGCTCCAGCATGAAATCCCGCAGCGAAGCGACCTCCGGGTCCGGCTGCCACGCCTCGACTTGCGCCAACATGGCCGTGTACCGCTTGCGGTGCGCCCGCTTCTCAGCGACGTACTTCTGGTAACTCGCCGCCTCAGCCTGGTGCGCGTCAAAAGCCGCCACCTCGGCCTGTTCCGGCGTCATGGTCAGCAACCGCGCCAGCGCGGCCTGAGCCTGGGGCAGCCGTTCATCGTTGTAGCCAGTTCTGGGCGTGAAAGCCTCGGGCAGCGGTGCATCCATGGGATCGTCGCGCATGGTGATGGCGGCGCCGAAAGCGCGCGCGCACCGCAGCGCGAAGGCGGGCAAGGTGGTAATGGCGCCGCTCTGCACGGCTTCGGTGTACCCGGTGGGCATAGCGGCCTCCTTGCTGGGGGGTTTTCAGGTCTGTTCGGTCAGGACGCCGGCAAAGCGCGCCCTGACCGGTTCGGGGGCGCCATCCAACACCAAGGGGCCACCCTCACAGACATGCTCGAAGAGCGTCATCCACTCGTCGTGGCGCAGTCCGTTTTCCCGGCAGAGGCGCACCTCCCAGGCCCGGCAATCCGGGTGGTAGTGCCACGCGCCGAAATCGCCATCGATGCTCATGCCGGTGAGGTACTGATACGTCTCGCCCGGCTGGATCGTCCGCTCGCAGCCATCGCAGCGATGCGCCTTCCTGGCCTTCCTCAGTTCGTCGCGCTCCAAGGGCATCGGTTGGGCCTCTGGGGGGGGTTGGAACCCTTCAGCCCGGCTGAATGGTTCGCGTGGTTCATCCTGTGCTTGCTTTCTGCCATAGTCTCTGCCACCCTGTCAAACAGATAATGAGTGGCGCATGAGGCTAGGATACATGAGGCTGGATAAATCAGGCCCCGACCGCGCGGCGCAGGAAGCTGCGTTGCGTGCGGCTGGCCTGAATGACTTCGGCGCCGATGGGCCGGTGTACGTTGACCTGCCGCCGCCCAAGCGCATCAAGCCGGGCGTTGACCCGCTGCCGGGGCGGACCCTGCTGCTGCGAGCGTTGCAAGGCGGCGATGATGTGGCGATCCACTCGGCTGCCCGGCTAGGAGCCACGCGCGGCGACGTGCTGGCGGTGCTGGGCGCCATCGGTGAGGCTGGCGCGGCGGTGTGGGATTGCCAAGCCGGGGAAGCGGTGAAGCCGCACCCGGAGGCGCTGGCCATGATCCGGTTCGCGGAGCGCGCCGAGAGCCAGGGCCAGCAGGAGAGGGCGGCCAAGGCCCGGCGCAACATCACCCGCCGGGCCGGGCCGCCGGCCGCGCTGACCGGCAAGAAGTTGGCGGCGGCCAAGGTTGCATGGGGCGACCCAGAGAAGGCCGCGCGTCAGGTGGCTGAGGAATGCGGCGCCAGCGTCCGCACGCTCTACCGGCTGTTCGGGCCGAAGGGTACGCCGGTATTCGGCAGGAAGGAGAAGCCATGACAGACGAGAGCAAAACCACCCCGGAGCGCGCTAGGGTGAAAGACCCGTTGCGCGAGTTGGTGATCGCCGTTGCCTACGCAGAGCATTGGCTGCGGGATACTGACGCGTTCACTCACGCCTGCGTCGCGGCGGGCCTGCAATACAAGCCCGGCAAGGGGCTGTTTGAAGTGATCGAGCAGCGCGTTGCCAGCCCGTATGAGGGGCCGTGACATGAGCAAGCAGAAAACCACCGACGACCTG
>CAIVDX010000245.1 GCA_903904805.1 uncultured Rhodospirillales bacterium | reverse complement strand
CTGAAGGTCATAGGTTCAAATCCTATCCCCGCAACCAACGTTCCCAATGAAATCAAATACACAAAGCCACCCTCGGGTGGCTTTTTGCGTCATGGCCGCGCCGAGATGGAGGCATCGCCGACCGCAAGGTGCGGCCGGCGGATCGCACGTGTTTTTATGCCCCGACTGCAACGGCCCGAACCGACTCTGTGCTTTGGCCTGGATATGTTTCACCTTTCGCGTCGGTGAAGTCGAGTACTACCCGTGACGGGACGTCGCCGTGCTCCAGTCGCTTGAAAATGGAGTTGATCGACGACAGCGGCTGCAGTTCAATATCTGCCTTGACCTTGCCCCTGGCCGCGAAATCCAGGCACTCGGCCATATCTTCACGGGTGCCCACAAACGAGCCGCGGACGGTGACGGCACCGGCCACGAGGCCGAAGATTTCCAACGGGAAGGCTCCAGGCGGCAGGCCCACCAGCACGCAGGTCCCGCGCTTGCGAGTCATGCCGACACCCTGTTTGAACGCCGGCAGAGAAGGCGCGGTGATCAGCACCCCATGCGCGCCCCCTCCGGTTTCCCGCTTTAGGATCGCCGCCGGATCGTCGGTCTTGGCATTGATGACCAGATCCGCTCCAAGACGTTTTGCGTGCTCAAGCTTTCCGGCCTCGATATCGACCCCGCAGACCAGCAGTCCCATGGCTTTGGCATACTGAATCGCGAGGTGGCCGAGGCCGCCGCAGCCTGAGATCGCGATCCATTCCCCAGCTCTGGCCTCAGTTTGCTTGATCCCCTTGTAGGTCGTGATGCCCGCGCAAATGAGGGGGGCGGCTTCCTTGGGCCCCAAACCTTTGGGAATATGGGCCACGTA
Organism: uncultured Rhodospirillales bacterium; assembly: GCA_903904805.1. Lineage (GTDB taxonomy): Bacteria > Pseudomonadota > Alphaproteobacteria > Acetobacterales > Acetobacteraceae > CAIVDX01. The sequence continues at coordinate 3,189 of CAIVDX010000245.1, read as the reverse complement.
GTTGGGATCGGCCAGGACATACTCGGCGAAGCCGCCGTTCTGCGTGTAGCCACCGAACTTGGCCTCATCACACACCGTTTCCCACGCGGAGAGGCAATACTCACAGTGACCGCAGGCCGAGGAGAGCCAGGGCACGCCGACGCGATCACCTTCCCTGACGATCGTGACGCCGGCGCCCAACGCGACCACACGCCCGATCGCCTCGTGACCCGGAATGAACGGCGGCGTCGGCTTGAGCGGCCAGTCGCCGTTGGCGGCATGCAGATCCGTGTGGCAGACGCCACAGGCTTCGGTCTTGACCAAGATCTGACCTGGTCCTGGGGTGGGAATATCCCACTCCTGCAATTCCAGCGGCTTCTTGAAGGCCGTTACAACAGCGGCTTGCATCTTGCCCGGCATATTCTTTCTCCTTGGAGATTCGGGTTCACGCGAAATTGCCTGTCGGTGGATCAGGTCTGCGGATCAGGCTGCTGCGGCGCCAAGTCCCCGCACGGCCTCGATCATCTTGACCAAAACCGCCTGAGCGTCGCCGTAAACCATGTTGCAATTGGGCGCATAAAACAGGGCGTTGACGATGCCCGAATAGCCTTTGCCCTGGCCTCGCTTGATCACATAGACCTGCTTGGCTTTGTCGGCGTTCAGGATCGGCATGCCGAAGATGGGCGAGGACTTGTCGGTGCGCGCTGCCGGGTTCACGACATCATTCGCCCCAATCACCATTGCTACGTCGGCGGTCGCGAAGTCGTCGTTTATGTCGTCGAGCTGAAAGATCATGTCATAGGGCACGCCGGCTTCGGCCAGCAGAACATCCATCTGCCCCGGCATGCGGCCGGCAACCGGATGGATGGCGAATTTGACTGACACATTCGCGGCCAGCAGAAGTTTGACAAATTCGTAGAGCTTCTGCTGGGCATGGGCCGCCGCGAGGCCATAGCCGGGAATGATAATAACACTCGAGGCATAGCGCATCTTGATGGCGGCGTCGGATGCTTCCGTTGGCCGTTCGCTCCCTTTGATGGCCCCGGCCTTGGGCTTTGCGGCAGCCCCGAAGTTGGTGAACAGAACATTGGCGATGGAGCGGTTCATCGCCTTGGCCATGATCACGGTCAGCAGCAGGCCCGCCGCACCGACCTCCATACCCGCGATCATCAGCGCCGGGTTCTGAAGCACGAAGCCCTCCAGCCCCACGGCAAGGCCGGTGAACGCGTTGTAGATGGAGATCACCACCGGCATGTCCGCGCCACCAATCGGCAAGGTCATGAGAACGCCGAACAGCAAGGCACAGGCGAAGAAAATCCAGATCCAGGTTGGTGTTGTCAGCAACAGGCCTTCGACGCCGAGAGAAGAGGCCACAATCACACCGGCCACGCCAAGCGTGACGACCATGACCACAGCATTTGCAAACTGCTGGCCCGCGACGCGCAGCGGCTGCTTGACGATCCCATCGAGCTTGGCCCACGCAACCACGGACCCGGACAGCGAGACAGCGCCGATCAGGCCGCCCAAAAGGGTCACGACGAGTTGCGTAACCCCCTGCGAATGGCCACCGAAAAGCTCGACCGCGGCGATCGATCCGGCAGCCCCACCCCCCATGCCGTTATAGATCGCCACCATTTGCGGCATCGCGGTCATGGCAACCCTGCGCCCAATAACCCAGGCGCCGATACCGCCGATCAGCAGGGCGGCAACGGCCAGGCCGACATTGAGGATCATGTGTGGTTGGGCCGCCGTGTCGACGGTAAAGAGATAGAGGAAGCTGGCGAGCACCGCGGCGATCATCCCCAGTCCGGCGACCCGGATGCCGGACGGTGCGGTGGCCGGCGAAGACATCCGCTTCAAGCCGAACATGAACAGGAATGCGGCGCAAAGATCGGCTGCGCCAATCACGACTTGAGGAAGCTGGGTGAACATGACTGGGCTCAGCCCTTGGTCAGGTGATGGACGCGGCGATGGTCCTGGCCGCGGCGAGGCTTGGGCTTGGCGTCGCTGGTCTTGAACATGGCGAGCATGCGGTCGGTGACGGCATAGCCGCCCGCGGCGTTTCCGGCCCCGAGCAGTACGGCGAAGAAGCCGCCCCCTTGCTCGAGCGGGGTGGTGGCGTTGAAAAGAGCGTAGAGGCCACCGACCACGACGATGCCGTGAACGAAGTTGGAGCCGGACATCAATGGCGTGTGCAGGATCGCCGGCACATTGCCGATGATCACCCACCCGGCGAATGCCGCCAGCATGAAGACATACAGGGCGACAAGCCCGGTCATGTTTATGTCAAAGGTCATTGCGAGGTTCCGATCATGTTCAAGCCGTTTGCGCGGGTGATGTGGCGGCCTTGGCTTTGATGCCATCGTCCGGCTTGACTGCTGCGTCACAGAGCCTGCCGTCATGCGTCAGGGCAGTCTTGGCGATGACGTCATCGGTCCAGTCGATGGTGACAATGTTGTCCTTCATCATCAGGGCCAGCAGCGCGAATTGGTTTTTGGAGTAGAGGTCGCTTGCGTCCCGGCCGAGCAGGGAGGGAACGTTCAGCGGCGCGACAATCGTCACCCCACCAAGCTGGGTCGTTTGTCCCGGAATCGTATCCTCGCAGTTGCCGCCACCGTCCGCGGAGAGATCGACGATGACCGCGCCGGACTTCATGCCAGCAACCTGCACCTTGCTGATCAGCTTCGGCGACGCCTTGCCGGGGATCGCCGCAGTTGTGATGATCAGGTCCGCCGCTTGAATATGTTTGGTCAGGACCGTGTCGACCTTGGATTTCTCCTCCGCCGTCAAAGTGCGGGCATAGCCGCCCTTGCCAGTGGCATCGATCCCGGTGTCGACAAAGGTCGCGCCGAGCGACAACGCCTGTTCCCGTGTCGCGGGACGCACGTCATAGCCTTCCACGACTGCGCCAAGCCGCTGCGCGGTCGCGATTGCTTCAAGTCCAGCAACGCCCAGCCCCATCACCAGAACCTTGGCCGGACCGATGACACCTGCGGCTGAGGTAATCTTGGGCAAGACACTTGTCATATGGGTCATGCCGAGCGCGACGGCATAGTAGCCGGCCAGCGCCGATTGGCTCGACAGCGCGTCCATCGACTGCGCGCGCGAGATGCGCGGAACCCGCTCCATGGCGAAACAGGTGATTTTCTTGACCAGGAGCCTCTTCACAAGCGCCGGTTCGTTGGCGGCATAATCCGGGTTGATGGCCGG
>CAIVDX010000244.1 GCA_903904805.1 uncultured Rhodospirillales bacterium | reverse complement strand
GCGACGGCCTGATCGCGCGGCAACTCCTGCCACACCGCTTGATGCAGACGACCAACGCCGGCCTCATCGATCATCGTCTGCGGCGGCGCCTGTAGCCAGGCGAGCGCGCCGGCGCGTGCGAACAGAGTCTGCGTCAGTGCGGTGCGGCCGGCCCGTCGCAGCGCTTCGGTCAATTGCAGGACGGCGTTCGGTCCAACCCGCCCGGCACTGCCTGGCTCAATCGTCGCTGTCTGGCTCATCATAGCCTGCATGGTGGTGGTCGCCGGTGCCGCAGGCGAGCGCACTGGCCGAAGCGGTGGCGGGCCGCACTTTGCCGAGCTGGGCCTTGCGCGATTTATCGGCGTTGGCGTGCCAGTCGCCGCCGTAGAACTCGGTGCTTTGCACCTCAGCGGCGGTGCGCGAGGTGTCGAAGTGGAAATCGACCGTCTTCTTGGATTGCGGCCCCCAATAGCCCACACGCCCCAGGTCGTAGAAGCTGCGCTTGAAGCCGGCGCGCAGAAAAGCTTTCAGACATCCGAGCAGATATCGCCGGCGTTGCCCGCTGCCTGCCCATGGATAGGAGAACAGCGCCTTGCGCATGTAAAAGCGCCGATAGTTGCGCATCACCCCGTTCAGCAACTCGCCGCGCTCCATTGCCTCCGGCTTCAGGATCGGTGTGACAAAATTGTATTTGGCGAAATCAAATACCTCCACCTTGTCCTTCAACTCCTGAAACAGCGAGGTGAACGGCCACGGCGTGTACATGGACCAGTTCGCCAGATCCGGCTTCCAGTCCATCGCCATCCGATAGGTCTCCTCCAGCGTCTTCGCGGTTTCATTCTCCAGTCCGACGATAAATTGCGCCTCCACCACGATCCCCGCCTCGCGCAGCAGCTGGATCGCTCTCTTGTTGTCGGCGACCTTGGTTTCCTTGTTGAAGCGATCAAGCTTCAACTGCGCCGCCGCCTCGGTGCCGAGCGAGACATGGATCAGCCCGGCACGGCGATAAAGTGGGAGATATTTCTCGTCCCGCAGGATGTCGGTCACCCGTGTGTTGATGCCCCATTGAATATGGTCGGGTAGACCACGGGCGATCAGCTCCTCGCAGAACCGGATGAATTTCTTGCGATGTATGGTGGGCTCCTCATCCGCCAGGATGAAGAAGCGTACATTGTGTTTCCTGTAGAGCCATTCGATCTCGTCGACCACCTTCACCGGATCGCGGAAGCGATAATCACGCCAGAATTTCCATTGGGAGCAGAATGAGCAGGTGAACGGGCAGCCGCGCGCCATGTTGGGAATCGCCACCCGGCAGTTCAGCGGGATGTAGCTGTATTTGTCCCACTCCAGAATATCCCAGTCTGGCGATATGGAGTCGAGATCCTTGATGGTCGGTGCGGCCTCGTTGGCGATGATCCGCTCGCCCTCTGAGGTGCGTTCGCGATAAGCGATTCCCTTGATGTCGCCCCGACGTGCCGGCCAGTCGCCGCCAGTGATCACATCCATCAGCGCCACGAGAATCTCTTCTCCCTCGCCTCGCACGATCACGTCGATCCAGGGTGCTTCGGTCAAGACCTGCTGATACATGAAGGTTGCATGGATGCCGCCAAGCATGGTGATGACGGAGGGATTCTGCTCCTTTGCGATCTGCAACACGCGTTCGGCTGTATAGATCGACGGTGTGATGGCCGTGCAGCCGATTACATCCGGCGCCGCCTCGGCGATCTGTGCCGCCAGCGCCTCCTCGGAAAGATTGTTTGTCATCGCATCGATGAAGCGCACACCGCCATAGCCGGCAGCCTTCAACGACCCGGTGAGATAGGCAGCCCAGGCGGGCGGCCAGTTGCCTGCGATCTCGGCCCCACCGGAATGATAATTCGGATGAACCAGCACGATACGCATCAGGCGGTCTCCCTTGTTTAAGCCAGGGGTTGCAGCTTTCCTGTCAACCGGAATTGACGCATGTCAAATTGCGCTCGAATGGCGCGGTTGCGTATCGTTGGTCGGGAGGTAGGCATCGAACAGGGCAGCAACATTGCGCACGAATGGCCGGCCGGCCTCGGTCACCTCAACGCGACGTCCGTCCCAACGGACCAGCGCGTCTTGCGCGAAGCGATCGAGTGAGTTGGCCGCCAGCAGCAATGGCGCGGGGTCCGCACCGTGGGCTGCGGCAAGTTGAGGGATGTCGGCACTCAGGTCGCACATGATCCGCTCGATCAATTCGCCCCGCAGCCGATCATCCGCGCTCAGCGCGATGCCGCGCACCACGGCTGGTTGGCCGCCATTGATGGCGGCGGCGTAGGCGACCGCGGTCGGTGCGTTCTGTGCATAGCCCTGCGGCAGGCACCCGATCGCGCTGGCACCGAGCCCGAGCAGTGCTGGTGCGTCATCGGTGGTATAGCCCTGAAAGCTGCGATGCAGCGCGCCCTCGTGCATCGCCACCGCCAGCGAATCCACAGGCCGCGCATAATGATCGAGCCCGACAGCGACATACCCGCCCTCTTCAAGCACCTCGGCAGTCGCCGCGCGTTGGGCGAAGCGTTGCCGCGCGTCGGGCAAATCGGCCTCGTTGATCAGACGCTGATGCCGCTTCATCCACGGCACATGCGCATAGCCGAATACCGCGACCCGGTCCGCATTCAGCGCCTGCGCCTGGCGCGCTGTCCGCTTCACGCCCTGCACCGTCTGCTTTGGCAAACCGTAGATCAGGTCGAGGTTGAGCGAACTTACGCCGATCTGGCGCAGAGCGAGCACGCAGGATTGCGTCACCTCGAACGATTGTCGTCGGCCGATGGCGTTCTGCACGTCGATGTCGAAATCCTGCACGCCGATGCTGGCGCGCGTCAGCCCCATCTCCGCCAGGGCGACCAGATGCGCCGTGGTGAGCGTTGTCGGATCAATCTCGATTGCCAGCTCCGCGTCGGCTGGCACTGTGAACAGCTCGCGCGCGAGTGCCATGATCTCCAGCATCGCGGCCGGCGGCAGCGCGGTCGGCGTGCCGCCACCCCAATGGATGTGGCTCACCCGTCCGCGATGGCGCAGCGCGCCGGCGACCATGCGCAGCTCCGCCTTCAGCAACTCCGCATAGGCCACGCGGGGCGCCTCCTGCCGCACAACCGCGGTGGTGCAGCCACAATACAGGCACAGCCGCTCGCAGAAGGGCACATGCAGATACAGCGAGATCGGCGTCTGTGGGGTGAGTTCGCCAAGCCAGCGAAGATACTTCGTCGGCCCGACATCGCCCTGGAAATGCGGCGCGGTCGGGTATGAGGTGTAGCGCGGCACGCGCCCATCATAGCGGGCGATAAGGTCGTGGTCTGACATGGCGGTATGTTCGACGCCAACGCCGCCCTGTTCATTGATCTGCCTCAACGGCCTCACCGTGTCGGCGGCCCCTTGAGCCGCGCCGTTGGCCATGCGACCCTGCAACCGCACGCATCCGTCAGTGGCGCGGCAAAAAGGGAGGGGGCCATGCCCGACAGCAACGCGCATGCTGCATCGCAGCTGGATACCGAGAAATTCCGCCTTCGCCGCCTGGTCGAGCGCCTGGTGCAGCAGGGCGAGTGCCTGATCCATGCCGAGCCGATCGCGCTCGGCGATGTCGCCGCGATCCTCGATGGCAACGACAAGGCGGTGTGGTTCCGCGATGTCGGGCCGGAGCATGCCGAAATGGTCGGCAATGTGATGGGTGCGCGCGCGCGTCTGGCCGCGTCGCTCGATGTCCCCACCCGCGACTTTCCCGCCCTGCTGCGCGCCCG
>CAIVDX010000243.1 GCA_903904805.1 uncultured Rhodospirillales bacterium | reverse complement strand
GCGGCGCGCGCGGCGGCCCGCGCACAGCCGCCGGAGCGCTTGGCCGAGCGCCTGTCCGACGCGATATCGCACCATCACGCCCCTGCCTCTTGACCAGCACGGCGCCGCGAGGGCAACCCGAGGGGAACAACAGCCCTCAGGAGCCGCCATGTCCACCGCGCCACACCGTATTGACGTGCATGTTCATGCCATCCCCGAGGCCTACAAACAGGCCAGTCAACGCGCCGGCCAGGGGGCGACGATCTCGACCGGCTTCCCAGCCTGGAGCCCCGAACTGCAGCTGGAATTCATGGACCGGCATGGTATCGCGGTGGCGATCAACTCGATTTCGCAGCCGGGCGCGCATTTCGGCAACGATGCCGACGCCGCCGTGCTCGCCCGCAAGATCAACATCGATGCCGCCGCGCTGAACGCCGCCCACCCCACCCGCTTCGGCGCATTCGCGGTGATGCCGCTGCCCAACGTTGGCGGCGCGCTCGATGAAATCGCCTATTCTCTTGATGTGCTGAAGCTCGACGGCGTGGGTCTGCTGGCCAGCTATAATGGGGTGTTTCTTGGCGACCCGCTGTTCGATCCGGTGCTTGCAGAGCTCGATCGCCGCGGCAGCGCGGTCATCATTCACCCAGCGCTGCCACCAAGTTCACGCACCCTGTCGACCGACTATCCCGGATTCATGGCCGAATTCACCATCGATACCACCCGCGCCGTGACGCACATGATCTTCAGTGGCACGATGGAAAAGTTCCCCAACATCAAATTCATCCTCTCACACGCCGGGGGTACCATCCCTTTCCTGTCCTTCCGCCTGTCGATGGCGCCGCTGATCGATCGCAAGCGGTTCGGCCATCGCACGCCGGAATGGGTGATGCAGCAGGTGCGCGCATTTTATTACGATACCGCGATATCGGCTGGCCCGCAGACCTTCGGCGCGCTGGACCATGTGTCGGACCCGGAAAAGATCCTCTTTGGCAGCGACTGGCCCTATTGCCCGGACGCCGTGGCGGACCGCTGCACGTCCGGGTTGGCGGCGTGCCTGCCGCCAGAACGACTCGCCGCCGTCGAGCGGGGCAACGCGTTGAAGCTCTTCCCTCGGTTCGCGTGAGCAAGAAATACGCGCCCGTCTTCTTTGAACGTTAGGATCGCCGCAGCAGCAGATTCGCGAAGCTGTAGCGCAGGTTGAAGCGTTGCCAATGCACGACTGGCTCGTCGCACTCGGTGTTGAAAGGCGCGGTGGGATGGAGGCCCACTGCGCCGGCGTGGTTCAGCAGCGCGGCGACATCGCCTGGGGTGAAGATCCTGATCGGCGTGCCATAGGCGGTCTGGCCGTGGGTCTCGATCGGCTGATGCCAGTAATCGAAGCTCACGAACAGATGCCCCCCTGGGCGCAGCAGCCTGGCCTGCTCGTGCAGGAACGCGGCGACATCGACGCCGTGCTCGATCACGCTCAGGCAGGCGATGAAGGCAAAGCGCCCGGCTGAAAACGGTGCCGCTGTGATATCACCATGCCGATACAGGATGCCGCCCTGGTCTCGCTCGCCCTGCATCGTGAGGTTAATGCCGGTGAGGTCCTCAAATCCGAGTGAAGCCAGCGCGGGCAGAAATGCCGAATAGACCTCAGCACCGGCATCGAGCACAGCCTCGCCTTGATGTGTTTGCGCGAGGGCGTGCTGCACCGCCAGCAGGCCGTCCCAGTTCTTGGGCCGATCGGGATGCATCGGCAACACCGCATGGCGCAGGATGGCGATGGACATGTCGAGATCGGCAAAACTGCGCAGCGCGCGGTTGGTCTGCCGTTCGATGAAGCCGATGGCGGCGGGATCGAACAGGCGAAGCTGGTCAATGATCATGCTGTCTCCCTCTGACTTTCCGCACAGGCCATCACCCGGGCCGCCCGCAGTGCCCGGTCCAGCCCGACACCGAAGCGCGGAGCGTCGCACAGCGGGCTGGCTTTCACCCGTGCCCGCAGCCCCTCTCGCAACACGGCAAGACCCTCGAGATCGGCCGCCCAGCGTAGCGCCAGCGAGCGATAGGCGCCGACATCGCCAACGACCCAGTCCTGCAAGCCAACATTGCTGAGATGACTGAGGCTGTGACGCGAAGCGAAACTTTCACCAGGCAAGGCGATGGTGGGCACGCCCATCCACAGCGCCTCGCAGGTGGTCAGACCGCCCGAAGAAGGGAAGGGATCGAGTGCGATGTCGACATGGTTGTATTCCGCCATGAACATCCGATGCGGCAGCGGCCCGCCGATCAACACGCGCTCAGACGCGATGCCGCGTTCGGCGAAACGCTGATGGAAGGCCGCGACGGTCTCCGCCTCGCCAAATTGCTGTGCGCGCAACCGCAACCGGGCGGTCGGCAGGTCTCGCAGGATTGCGCACCAGACCTCGATCACGCGCGAGGTGATCTTCGCCGGATTGTTCAGGCAGCCAAACGTGATGAAGCCGTTCGCGAGAGCGGGCGACGGCACCACGTCCGGCGCGTCGGCCGGTGGACTGTAGCAGACATAGCCGTCCGGCAATGTGAGCAGCCGTTCGGTATAAAGCGGTGCGAGCGCGGGCGGGGTTTCCCAGCGGTCGGTGATCATCCAATCCATGTCTGGCAGGCCGCTGGTATGGAACTGCATGCCCACCCACTTCATTTGCACCGGCGCGGGCCTGAGCGCACACACGCTCATCCGGCTGATGTCGCCATGACCGCCGAAATCGATCAGGATGTCGATCTCCTCGCGGCGGATCAGTGCCGCGGCCGCGGCATCGTCGAGCAGCGAAATATCGTGCCAGGCACTGCAGATCGCGCGGAAGCGTCGATTCATCGGGTCGGACCAGGTGGCGGCAGCGAAGCCAACCAGGTCACACTGCTCGCGCGGCAACGCCTCCAGTCCGGCAATCGTCAACCACCCCACAGGATGGGCGCGGAACGAGCCCGACATCAAACCGACCCGCAGCCGACGATGCGGGTCTGGCCGGACGATCGGGGCGGCCGGTGCCCTCTGCATGCGCGCGGCGGTCTCGATCAGCGTGTGAGTCAGTTCCGCGCCACTGACCCCATCGACATACGGCATCACGCTGGCGAGCGTGCGATGTGCCAACATGCTCTGCGGCATCAACTGCACGGCGCGGCGGGCCAGAGCCAGCGCCTCCTCCTGGCGGCCCTGGGCCGAGGTGGCGGTGGCCATGTTGCACAGGATAAAGTCCTGACCTGGCAACTTCTCATCCGCCTCGGTCAGCAGCCGCAGCGATTCTGCCGGACGATGCAGGCGCATCAGCACAGCCGCCAGGTCGCCCAGCAGGCGAGGATTGGTGGGATCGAGCTCCTGCGCGCGGCGCAGCACCGTGGCCGCTTCGCGCAGCCTCAACGCTCGTGCCAACAGCCCGCCATGCAGCAACACAAGTTCAGCGGAATCCGGCGCGAGCGTCGCGGCGATATCGGCCGCGTCGATCGCCTCATCGCGGCGTCCCAGCCGGTCCAGCAGCAGTCCGCGAAGGGCGTGGGCCACAGGGTTGGCAGGGTTGGCCACACACTCCAACTCGCTGAGCGCGAGCGTGGCCCCCAGCGTGCCGGCCTCCGCGCTGGCGTTGAGCAGATGCATTGCGATATCGAGGCGGCCAGGCGCCAGCCGATGGGCCTCGCCGAAAGCTGTGACCGCAGGCGCGAGATTCCCAGTGAGCGTCAATGCAAGACCCAGCGCGTCCCAGGCTTCCGGCGCGAGAGGTGCCACGCCGCAGGCACGCAGGAGCACTGTCTGCGCCGCCACACCATCCTGCAGCTGAAGATGCAGTACCCCCAGGGAGATCAGTGATTCCTGCCGCAGCGGCGCGCGTTCGAGCGCCTGACGATAGGCATCGACCGCGTCCTCCAACCTCGACTGCCCACGCAGGCTTTCTCCAAGCCGCAGCCAGGGCTCATCCCAATCAGGCATGTCGCCGGCGACTGCGCGCATGAGGCGTCGCGCGACCTCGTGGTTGCCGAGGCGGTCATGGGCGATCGCCAGATTGAGCCGCAGCGTCGGAGATGTGTCGCCTCCTGCCTGTGCGCATCCGAAGTCAGCGATCGCGTCGGCAAAACGCGCTTCCGCCATCGCCGCGATTCCAGCCGCTTCGTGCGTCGCCGCGTCGACCCGCCCTAGTCGCGGTAGCAATGGTGCCAGCGCTGTGCCCATCACCGGCGCGCCCGTACAAGCAGGCCTGGGACCGGGGCGTCCGCCTCGAAGCGAAGGCGCTCTCGGCGAAGGGCCTCAACGCGAAATCCGACCTCCTGCAGCAGATCGCTCACATAGGCCTCACGGTGCGCGTAGCGGCCGAGGCGGCCTAGGCGCCATGCCGCTTCTCCAGGCCCGTCCAGCACCTCCACCGAGAACAGCAACACCCCGCCGGTCGCGAGCCGCCGCGCGACCGCTGTCAATGCAGGCTGAAGGTCGCCGGAATAGCAGAGCACATCAGCCGCCATCACGACCTGCCACGCTGTTTCGTCCTCGGCGAGGAAGCGGACGAGTTCGGCCTCCTCCAGCCTGGCATAGAGCTGCTTCGGCGCCGCGAGGGACAGCATGCGGCGGGAAATATCCACACCCGTGAGCGGCCCGATCGACAGGTCCGCCACCGCAACAGCCACCATGCCGGTGCCGCAACCGAGATCGAGCATTGGCCCGTCAGGCAGCCCCTCCGCCCTCGCCGCCGCGAGCTCCGCTCGGATCAACCCCGGCACTCTGTAGCCGAGCGAGATCAGATGCTGCTCGAAGCGATCAGCATAGCCGTCGAAGACGCTGCGCAGATACTCCTCCGGCGCCTGGCCGCTGGCGGCAACTGCACCGGAGGCAGCGACCATATGCCGCACATAGACATCCTCTGGTGCCAGCTTGAGTGCCTCACCATAAGCCTCGGCCGCCTCTTCATGCCGTCCCAGGCTCGACAAAGCATGGCCAAGAAGGCCGAAACCAACCGCGTCGGCTGCCCCAGCGCGGGCAGCCTGTCGCCCTGCGGCAACCGCGTCGTCCAAGCGTCGCGCCTTGAGCAGCGCCAGCATCAACGCGCTCCGGAGATCCGCCCGCCGCGGCGCCGCCCGGCTGGCGGCACGCAACGACATCGCCGCACCCTCGGGGTCACCGGCCTGCTCACGCACCTTGGCCAACCCCATGAGATAGGGAGCGTGGCCCGGGCGCTTCTCCACCACCTCCATGAGGCACGCCAACGCGTCGTCAATCGCGCCAGCAACCCCAAGCACGACACCAAGCAGCGCCTTCGCGTCGAGATCGCCGCGATCGAAGAGCACCGCGTCGGCGGCGTCGGCGGCAGCGCCGGCGATGTCGCCGGCATGCATCCGCGCCTCAGCACGCAGCTTGCGCAGGCTGCCATCGTCGGGCGCCATGCCCACCGCCCCGTCGAGGGCGGCCACCGCGGCCAGCCAGTCGCCCTCGCGCACCAGCAGGCGGGCGGAGAGTGTTGCCACCGGCAGGCTCTCGCCCTGCATGCCGCGCAACGCCGCGAGCAGCGGCCGCGCTGCGCCGGCGCGTCCAGCATCGATCATTTCACCAATGCGACGATGCAATATGTGCGGGTCGGCGCTAGCGAGCAGGTTGGTCATGCGATCCTCCTTTTGAGGCTGCGCTGCGGGGTGATGTTTCGGGTCAGACGACCAGGCCGGATGCTTGCGCCGCCAGCGACGTAAGGTTGGTCGTGCTGCTGCTCTGCGCCTGGCTTGCGGCCATGATCAGATAGCGTTGGGTGAATTGTTGGACAAAGGCAGGGTCCTGAAATTTGCTGATGTCCAGCCGCGAGCTGACTGCCTGCTCCTCGCCACTGAGGTCGAGATTGGCGATTGTTTCCGGCAGACCGAGCGCCGTCGTCACCACGGTGAAGAAGGTGGCGTTACCGAGAATTTGATCCACCGAGGTGATCGAACTGGCGGCGTCTTTGAAGCTCAGCGCATTGGCGAGGCCTGGCGTGGTCTGGTTGAGCGAATTCATCCACTGAACCTGCGCATAGGCATGGGCGACAGTGGCCTGAACCGAACTGTTCTGGATCACCGCCAGACCCTGTGTGGCGAATTGGTAGGAGGTCACCATGTTCATCCAGCTGGGATTTTTCAGCTGATTAACGAGAGAATTTGCAACAGATGGATCCGACATCAGAACCTGGCGTGCCAGCGCCGGATACTGCGCTTGGTCTGCCATACCGTTTGCCGTGAGCAGCACATTCATGAAGTTTGGATTTTGCAAAAGTTCAGTCACCGAGCTGGCGGAGGCGATCGCCTTTTGAAATCCCGCAACCGCAGTCTGCACCTGCGGCTGCTTTGCCTCGTTCGCCACCCCGGCAGTTTGAGTGCTCTCCGCAATGGCCAGTGCGGCCACCGGATCGGTGTTGCCGCCACCGCCGCCTGTCACGCCGCCATTGCCATAAATGGCGTTCAGGATGGATGTGGTGGCGCTGACGGCGCTGTTGCTCGAGGTGAACAGCGTGAGGATATTGCTGCCGAGGCCGCTGAGCGACATCGCCGGCCCCTATGGTTGGCCCGAGAGGCCGGCGGCGATGTTCTCATTGATGGAGATCAGGAAGCCGAAATCAGGCTCACTTCGCTCCATCTCGCGCTGCACCGAGATGCCAACCGAGACGATCGCCGCCCGGAGTTCATCGGGAAGCGCGTTGGCAGGATCGCGCACGAGATCGATCACGGTGGACCATAGGCGTCGATTATCAGCCACCGCCCGCACCCGGTCCAACTGGCCACCATCGCGTGCCGCGCGCAGGGCGCCGGTGGCGCGGATAAAGACGTCCGCCTCCTGCTCACGTTGGCTGCGCTGGGCGACGCCTGCCTCGTAGGCTCGCGCGGCGCGGTTGCTTTGCATCATCGGTGGGCTCCCATCCTGGGTTAACTCACCGCGCTGGCGGTCACACGACCGAGCACGGCGTCCTCATGCCGGATCACCCGGCGAACGACTTTCAGCGCGCGGTAGCAATCATCCGCCTCGGCCGCTTCCAACGCACGGTCGAGAATCTCGCAGGCGAGCGGCGATGTCGTTGCGCCCTTGAAGGCGGCGATGAGATCGCGCGCGGCAACCAAGCCACCTTCCCGCTCGGCTTCGGTGCCGATATAGGCCGTTTGCAACGCGAAATATATTCGCCGCGCCGGACTGTCCGCCTCCTCTGGCGGCATGATCTGTTTGCCGAACAGGAACCGCGCCTTTGCGGTCAGTTCCAGACGGGTCTTGCAACGAAAGCGGATGGGCGCGCCATTCACGATCATCACTTCGCCCTGACGCAGTTCCAGGACAAGATTCGACATCATTCCCCCTTCGCTTTAGCAACACCGCAAACGGCGGCGGGTGGTTGGCCCGCCGCCATCGCGCCATCACTTGAAGAGGCTGAGCAGGGACTGCGGCGCCTGGTTGGCGATCGACAGCGCCTGGGTGCCCAGCTGCTGGCGGATCTGCAGCGCCTGCAGCTGTGCGCTTTCCTGCGCCATATCGGCGTCGATCAGCGAGCCCAGACCGGAATTCAGCGAGTTGATCTTGTTGGTGTTGTACGTGATCTGGTTGTTGATGTAGGTGTTGGCGGCACCGTAGGTGTTCAGCTGGGTTCCGACGGCGTTGATCTTGTTCATGAAGGTGCCTGTGGCCGAGATCACCGCCTGAACGGATGTCGCAGACCCGAGCAGGGTCGAGGTGAAGTTGATCGACCCCAGGAACGCCGAACCACCGAACGAGGCAATGCCGTAGGTGGCGCCAACCTCGTTGCGCACCACCGCCACCGAGGCAATCTTGCCGCTGCTGCCTGTGATGTCGCCGATCAACGTCTTGCCGTTATAGCTGGCGTCCTGGAAGAAGGACTTCACGTTCGCCAGGTCGCTTTGATACTGCGCGATATATTGCGTGCGCTGCGAGCCGGATGTGTTGCCGTTGGCCAGCGACACCAGCACGTCACGCATGGTGTTCAGCTCATTGGAGATGTTGGTAAGGCCTGTGACGGTGGTGCTCAGCAGGCCCTGAACGCCGCCAAGCTGCTGGTTCGCCGAGGTGAGCGCCCCGACATCGGAACGCACGCGTTGGGCCACCGCGAAGGCAGCGCCGTCATCCGTGGCGCTGGAGACGCGCAGGCCGGTGGCGATGGCCGACTGCGTGGTCTGCAGCGAGGACTGGGTTTGGCTGAGGTTCTGGAGCGCAACCATGGCGCCCATGTTAGTAACGATCGAGTCGATTGGCATGGTGACTTACCCGCTTTCCGATAAGGTTTATGAACCCCCGCCTTTTGCGGGCTTGCGCACATCATCGGCTGAAGTGGTTAAGCGCCGATGAAAGGCACGCAGAAAAATCAAAGATATTTCGTCAATGTCAGGCTGCTCAGCCCCGACATCAGCTGGTACGAGGCCTGCAGACGCGTCTGTGTGGCGGTGAGTGTGGACAGCACCGTCGCGGTGTCCACCTGATCGGCACTGGAGAGTTGCCCGGTGAGCGCGGTCTGGGTCTGTGCCATGGTGGTGCTTTCGACGGTCAGCATGGTCTGGCGGTTGCCGAGCTCGCCCTGGTCCTGGCCGAGCGCGGTGATGGCGTTGCCCAGCGAGCTGCGCACTTGTTGCACGAGGCCCTGCACATCGGCACCGACGTTGGTCTGCGCGCTGCTCAGCGTGCCGACAGTGGCCAATGCCGCCATGATGTCGCGCATATAGGAGCCGGTGCTGCTGGTGCCCGCGCCGGCGGTGGTGACAAAGGCGTTGGCACTGGCGGCAATGCCAACCTGCACGAGCCCGCCGGGCGTGATCACTTCCGCCAGCCTCTGGTTCACGCTGGCGGCAGGCTGGGAGAGGTTGGCCGAGAATGGCGAGGTTCCGACGGCGTTCGAGCCGGCAAGGGCCAGCACACTCTGCCAGGTGGCCGCACCGTTGCCGGTGCCGAGCGAGGACACCGCGCTGGCGATCTGCCTGCTGAAGCCGGAGCTGTCGATCTGGTCGGGGCTTGGCACCGGTACGGCCGCGCTGTCCTGCCCGGCGAAGACATAGCGGCCGCCATCCTGGCTATCGAGCAGGCCCGCCATCTGCTGCAGCTGGTCGCGCGCCTGGGTGGCGATGCTGTCGGTTTCGGAGGGGGTCAGCTCAGTGATGTTGTTGAGATTGGCGTAGAGCGCACTGGCGATGCTGCCAATCTGGCTGAGCGCGGTCTGTGCCACGCCCATCTGCGCGGTTGCGGCGGCGATCGCGCTCTGGCGGGTGCCAAGCACGGAGATCGCCGGGGCAAGATCGAGGGCGGCTTGCGCAGTGGCCGGCGCGAGGCCGGAATAGCTGTCGGCCTGGTAGCCGGTGCTGGCCTGCTGGGTGAGCGTAGTCAGCTGCTGTCGAATGGCGG
This sequence comes from uncultured Rhodospirillales bacterium, assembly GCA_903904805.1. Taxonomy (GTDB): domain Bacteria; phylum Pseudomonadota; class Alphaproteobacteria; order Acetobacterales; family Acetobacteraceae; genus CAIVDX01. The sequence goes on along the minus strand of CAIVDX010000243.1, from coordinate 5,359 downwards.
CGGAATTGGCCAGCAGGCTGCCCAGCATGCCCAGATCGCCCGATAGCGGATCGATGCTGCCGCTCATGGCGCGCTCACGCCGCACCCACCGCGGCCATCAGCGCGGTGAACATTGCTTCCACCGCGGTGATGATCTTCGCATTTGCGCCATAGGAGTTCTGCAAGGCGATCATGTTGGCCAGTTGACCGTCGACCGACACGCCGATGGCGGATTGCAGCTGGCTCTGCAGTCCGGTCTGCACCGATTGCGCGTTGGCGAGCGCGCTCGATGCGGTGCCGACACTGGCGGCCTGCGACGCGGTCATGCTGGCGGCGAGCGTGGCGAGGCTGCCATTTCCGCTGTAGCTGGCGGAGAGATCGCCGTTCGCGCCGAGGCCCGTGCTGTTCGCCGCCGGCTGCGCCACGCCGGCTTGTGCGTCGCTGCCCAGGCCATATTGCACGATATTGGCGATCAGCGTGCTGAAACCGGCCGGCCCGCCTGAAGGATTCGGCGTGAAGCTGATTGTGGCCTGGGTGCCGTCACGTACCAGCGAAGGGGTGGCGATCACCGCCTGATTGACCTCAATCTCAACGGCGAGGCCGAGATAATTCGCCTGCACGGGAGTGCCGGCGGATGGCACCGCGCCGGAGGCATCGGTGAAAAGAGTGAGGCCCTGGGCGGAGAATCTCTGCGCCAGTGTCGCCGAGAATTCATCGAGCTCGGCCTGGCGGGTGGGCAGGATGGTGTCGCGCAGAGCGATGTTGGCGCCCAGCGCGCCGCCGGTGAGGGATGTGGTGATGTCCACCCCGCCGAGCAGGATCGGCGGCGCCGCGGCACTGCCGGGGGTGAGCGTGGCGTTGGTGGTGGTGATCCCCTGGCTGCCATCGGTGGGCAGAATCACGCCACCGTTGGTGGCCACCACCAGCGCGCCGTTCGGCTGGGTGCTGGTTTGTACCGAAACGAGCTGCGCGATCGATGCCAGCGCGTTGGTGCGCGCATTCGCCAGATCGGCGGTACTCTGCCCCTGCGCCGTGAGCGCGACGATCTGAGTGTTGAGCTGGCCGATCCGCGCCAGGGCCTGATTGAGTGTGGCGACAGAGCTGACGATCGCGCCTTGCGCGGTCTGCCGAGCGGTGCTCGTCGCCTGGCCCAGGGCGTTGAGCTGGCCGGTGAGGGTTTGCGCGCTTTGCACCACCGCCTGCTGCTGTGCCTGGTTCGAGGGATCGCTGAGCAGGCTGGTAAAGCTGTTCTGCAGGGCACCAAGGTCGCTGGCCAGGTCATTGGCGGATCCAACCGTGCCGGCTAGCTGGTCGAGCGGCTGCAGTGCGGATTGCTGCGTGCTCAGCGCGGCGACCGAGGATGTTTGCGCGAGCAGCTGCGCCTGCAGTGCCGGATCGGAGGCGGCAATGGCTGGCAGCGCGTGCACACCCATCGGCTGGCCGGCAGCACCGACGGCACTCTGGGCCTCGCTCTCGGTGGCATAGCCGGCGGTGCCGGCATTGGCGACATTTTGCGAGATGAGTGCCAACTGGCTCTGCACCGAGCGCAATCCGCTGTCGGCGATCTCCAGTGCTCCGGACAGGCTCGACATGCTACTGCAGCATGTTGATGGTGGCCTGCATCATCTGATTGGCCGAAGTGATTACCTTTGAGTTTGCCGAGTAGGCCTGCTGGGCCACGATCAGATGACTGAACTGGGCGGAGATGTCGACATTGGATTGCTCTTCCGACCCCGTCACGATCGCACCCGCGCCGGAGGTACCCGCTGTCAGCGCAGAGGGCGTACCGGAATTGGGCGTTGCAGTGTAGGCCTGTCCGTTCTGGCTCTGCAACTGATCCGGTGCCTCGAAGGTGACGACCGGCACTTGCGCGATGGTCTGCGACTGGCCGTTATTGTAGTTGATCACCACATCGCCGTTGGCCTGGGTGGTGACGCTTTGGAACGATCCCGGCGGCACGCCGTTTTGTGACAGATTGGTCTGCGCATATGTGGTGCCGGCATATTGGGTGATCCCTCCCGCTGCACCATAAGTGCCCATGCCCAAAGTGACCGTTTGCGTGCCGGAACCGAAATTCACCGTGAAGCTCAGGGCCGCGGCACCGCCGGCGCTGTAGCTTGTGCTGCTGACCGTGCCGGTATCGCCGCCGATGCTGCCGACCGTGCCCTCGGGAACCGGATTGCCGCTCGTCGAACCAAATGCGACCTGTGCCGTGCCGACGGCACTTCCGGTGCTGTTGTCTGGAACATTCACCGCCACCGTCCAGTTGTTGTTGGCGGTTTGTGTCCAGTTCAGATTGACGGTGTGGGCGGTTCCAAGGGCATCATAGATCTGGATCTGCGATGATACGGTCGAGCCGGAGGACGGTGTGGCTGGCAGGTTCGCCGACAGGTTCATCGATGTGGTGGCGATCGGCGTGAAGGTGCTCTGGCTGACCTGGATCGGGGCGAGGCTGGTCTGGTTGATCGTGCCACTGACCGGGGTCGCACTCCAGCCATTGAGATAATATCCTGCTGAGTTCACCAGATATCCTTGCGCGTTCATCTGGAAATCGCCGGCACGGGTGTAATAGGGCTGCTGGTTGAAGCTCGTGGTGAGGCCGTTGCTCGATCCGACACTGACCGGGAAGAAGCCCTGCCCGGTGATCGCCATCGCCAGCGGATCGTTGCTTTGTACCACCGTGCCCTGCACATTGTTCATATATTCCGGCTTCGTCGCCACCGAGCCGGATTGGTTCTGGTTCGCATTGGATTGCGTGAGATAATCTGAAAAAGCGGTGCCAACCTCCTTGTAGCCAACAGTCTGGCTGTTGGCGATGTTGTCTGAAATGTCAGTGAAGGCGGCGGATTGGGCGGCAAGGCCGCTGATCGCGCTGTTCATCGCGCCGAAGATCGACATGCATTCTCTCCTGTCCTGGCACCGCGCCGATCGGCCGGCGGGCTGCGTGCTTGGGAAGCTCGTGGTAGCTCGTGGTAGCTCGTGGTAGCTCGTGGTAGCTCGGTGTAGCTCGGTGTAGCGTCAGCAGAATGCGTGCCAGGTGAAAATGCGCGGTAAATCAAGCAAACTTTTATACTGGTGACGGGGGCGGGCAGATTCTGCCGGGCATGCGCTGCCGCTCGGCAATGGCGCGCGAGGGGAAATCTCGAAACGCCGGCGGATTTCCCGGGTCACGCGCTGGCACGAAGCTTGCGCGAATGTGGGAAGTTCATGTTCGGATCCAGATGCAACCTGCCATTACCAATGTCGCGCCGCCGTTCGCCGCCGCCCTGCTCGCCATGCCGGACAGCGCAGACGCGACGCCAGGCTCGTCGTTCCTTGATCTGCTGGCCAGCAATCTGGGCGGCGCGCCTCCGACTGGTGCCGCGACGGCGATGAGCGGGGCGGAGCAGTATGGCAACAGCGCGCAGCCACCACCCGCCGAGGTCTCGGCCGCAGCGCTGATAGGGGGTGCGCCGGCCCCCCTGGTGGCAGCCCATGGCGGCGCGGCGACCGTTGCGAAGGCCGCGGGGTCCACCGTCGACGACACGGCAGGTGACGATACCGCTATCGGTCACGTCAGCAGCGCGGCGCCGCGCGCCTGCGAGGGTGCGTCACCGACGGATCCCGCCGAGGGTCTGGCCCAGTCACCGCCGAGACAATCGCCGGTTCCCCCGCCAGGGGCGGCGGGGCTGGTGTCTGGCGAGGCCACGCCGATGGCGGCCCCGTCGCGGGCGCGCGCCGAGCCAGCAAGCGGGAGGGCCTCGCCTCCCGGCGCGTTGTCGGGGCCGCGCCGCGCTCCCCCGCCAGCGGAGACCGATGCCAACCCGGCGCCGGCGGCCGCGGCGCCGTTGCCAATCTTCCCGGCGGTGGCTTTGGTTGCGCCGGCGAGCGACTGGGCAGCGATGGCCGCGCCCGGCGGCGTCCCATCGGCCACCCCTCTGGGCGGGCCCACGTTGCCCCCTTGGCGCGACGATCCTGCGCTGCCGCACCTGGCACACGTGGGCGGTGCTCAGGCCGCCGCCCCAGACGGTGCCGCTGCGCTGCCCAGCGACGGCGTCAGTCCGCATCCCGCGGGGGCGCAGAGCGGGTGGGAGCAGCCTCCCCTCGCCGCACCATCGCCCGCACCGGTGGCCGATGGGGCGGTGGCGCAGACCGTCGGTGGGGCCGGTGCCAGCGCCGGTGATGCCCAATCGCGGGCGGCCGAGGCGCCCGGCGCGGCGGCGGGGCTGATGCTGCCCCAGCCGGACCTGTCAGCGCCCACGCAGCAGGTCACCAGGGCGATCGCCACGCTGCCGACCGCGCCCGGCCAGTCACTGGTGGTGCAGCTGCATCCAGACAGGCTCGGCGAGGTACGGATCACCCTGGCACCCACCCCCAGCGGCGGCGCGGCCACGGCCGCCACCCACCAGGACATGGCCGGCCAGAGCATCAACGGCCAGGGCGTCAGCGGGCAGGACCTCAGCAGACAGACCACGAGTGCCGGGGGCACCAGCGTGCATGTTGAGGCGAGCCGGCCGGAGACCCTCGCGCTGCTGCAGCATGATCAGAGCGCGCTGCACCAGGCGCTGACCCAGGCAGGCGTCACCACCACCGATCGCGCGCTCAGTTTCAGCCTCTCTGACCCGTCGGGCTTTGGCCAAGGTGGAGCGCCGGGCGGTGGTGCCTTCGCCCGCGGCGGCGAACGCCATGCCGATGAATCTGCACGCCCGGACGGCGAGGACGCCCACGCACGGTCGTCGCCCGCGCCCAAATCCCCGAGCCGGTGGCTGCGCGCCGGCATCAACATCACCGCCTGATCGGAGCGAGACGCATGAGCACCACAGCCGCCGCCAGCACCGCGAGCCCAACCACGCCGAGCACCACCGCCGCGATCGGCAGCGCGATCGGCAGCAATGCGCTGAGTTCGCTCACTTCGAACTTCAACGATTTTCTCAACATGCTGATGACGCAGCTGCAGAATCAGGACCCGACCAGCCCGATGGACGCGAATCAGTTCACCACCGAACTGGTACAGTTCACCGGGGTGGAACAGCAGATCAATACCAATTCCAGCCTGACCCAGCTGATCCAGCTCACCCAGTCGAACCAGGTGATGCAATCGGCCAGCGCGGTGGGACATAATGTGGCGGTTCAAGCAAGCGCGCTGAGCCTCCAGCATGGCACCGGCACGGTGCGGTTCAGCCTGCCCGCCGCCGGCGCGGTGAAGGCGGTGGTCAGCAACGCCGCCGGCACGCCGGTCTACAGCACCACACTGTCGGGCAATGCCGGCACCAACGACTGGAGCTGGAATGGCAAGACCGCATCCGGCACGCAATTGCCTGATGGCGCCTACAAGGTGGCGCTGACCAGCGCGTCCGGCGGCACGCTGGCCAGTAGCGCGGTCGGCACTGTCACCGGCGTG
>CAIVDX010000242.1 GCA_903904805.1 uncultured Rhodospirillales bacterium | reverse complement strand
TGCCCTGCAGGTGCGCGAACGAAGCGGTGCTGGTCAGCAGCGCGGGCTTGCTCATGTCAGGTTGTTCCTTCGAGAGTTGAAATCAGAGCGGAGAAGGCGGCGCTTGGTGCGCCCACGTAGTCGGCGAGTGCGGCCGTCAAGCCGGCTTCGCCCAGAAAGGTCGCGGCCTGCTGATCGCGGACCGCGCCGGCCGACATGCCGCGATTGCGCGCCACGGTGGCAACGAACAACTCGCCCATCGCATCGATGTCAGCCTGCAGCGCCTGGCGCGCGGAATCGCTGAGCGGCGCGACATCGATGCCATGGGCCTTTTTTTCGCCGTAGCTGATGATCGTGACGGTGAGGCCATCGGCATCGAGCGCGCGCGACATATCCATGTGCAGAGCGATCACGCCGATCGAGCCTGTGCCGCCGGTGCGCGGCACGGTGATCACGTCGGCGGCGGAGGCGATGGCATAGGCAGCGGAGAAAGCGACCTCGTTCAGCACGGCCCAGATCGGCTTGATGCCGCGGGCAGCGTAAATCGTGTCCACCAGGTCGAAGCAGCCGGCGACTTCGCCACCCGGGCTGTCAATGCACAGCATGATGGCATCGGCCTGGGGATCGGCCAGCGCCGCCAGGAACGATTGACGAATGCCGTCATAGCCGGTCATGCCCGAATATGGGCGGACGCTGCCGAGTTTCTGGACCAGCGTGCCGCTGATCTCGATATGCGCAACGCCACTGATCAGATCATAGCCGGGATCGCGCATCGCACGTTGGCGATTCAGTCCCCATTCGTCGTCATCATCCATCATTACAGGGCGGACGAGGCCGCCGTGCGCGATGTGGCTGATGCCCAGGCGCTCGGCGAGCACGGCGACGATCATGTCGGCTTTGCTCGGCAACACCGCCAACGGGCGATTGATCAGCCGCTGTGCAAGCAACGGCAGCGCGTGCGGGCTCATTGCGGCTCCGGCTTCGTTTCGGTGTTTGCGGCCGGAACGTCACCATACCACACAGGCGGGTTCAGGCCGTTTTCCTTGAAGGCACGCACCTCGTCGGCGCGCTGGGCGATCACTTCCTCATAGTCCAGGCCCTGATCGGCGCATTCCTGCTGGAGCGTGGCGAGGCCCGCATCCATGCGCAGCACGGCGGCTTGCGCTTCTTTCACCGGATCGACCCAGCCGCGCGGCTGGCCCATCCATTTCGCGCACGAATAGGCGGTGCGGACCTCGGCGAAGTCTGGCGCGTTGCGGGGGAGCGGCAACTGGCCGAGGTCGAAAGCCTCTTCAAGGAACGCGGAATAGACCGGCGTGGCGAAGCCGGTGGCGAAATCATGCCGGCGGCGATCGAGTGTTTTCCAGGCCTCCACCATCGCAGCGCGCGCCGAGGAATAGTTCGTCTTGCTGTAGTCGCCCGACAGTTGCTCGAAGCTGCAGCCGATGGCGCTGGCCATGTTGCGCAAGGCGGCATTTTCAAATGCGGCGAAGTTGGTGGCGGGTCGTTTCGCGTCCACCGAGACGATCTTCTCGCCCGGAAACAGCGTGGGGATGCGCGCGCCGTTCATTTTCAAATCGCGGTTGCGATGGTAGCCGCTCCGGGCGTCCTGGTAGCCGTTCCAGTTCTCCTGGCCATCGGCCTGTAGGCCCATCGCCTCGGCCACGGTGGCAGGATCGTTCGGGCTTTCGATGTAGGCGGCGAAGATCGCGTTGATCACCGCGGCCTCGAGCTCGACGCGGTCGTAGCGCGATAGCATTTTCATTTTGCCGAGGACGCTTTTCAGCACGCCGCCAACCGGGCGATGCTCGCCTGGGCGGTCGGATTCGAAATCATGGATCACGATTCGGCGCCCGAATGTGGTTTCGCGCGGCACGCGGTCCCAGGTGACCGAGTCCGGCGCGCTGAACCAGTCGCCCATGTGCGCGCGGCGGATGTGGTAGGCGATGGGTGCGCCCCAGGCGTCGATTTCCACGCCTGCGCGGCGGTGGTGCGTGTCGATGGCCAGATGCGGGTTCGACAGTCGATCGGAATCGATCAGCTGGAGCGCGGTGTTGTAGCTGGCGCGGCCGGTGCCCAGGCGTTCGGGCAGCCACAGCAGCAACGCCAGCGCCTCGCCATCCACCAGTTTCTGGCGAAACGCCATGCGGAACAACTGCGACACGGTGTAGCGGCGGCCGGCGTCGGACCAGCGGCCGACATCGTTGGCCCAATCGCGCCAGAGCGCTTCGGCAGCGGAGCGGAATTCGGACGCCCACACCTTGTCAAACGCCGGATCGAACGTCGCCAGCAGGCGGTAATCCGGGTTGGCCACCAGGCGGAACTGCGCGCCGATGACGGAATCGGTGATGCGGGTGATGCCGCCCGATGCCCAGCCGTCGTTGCGGACCAGATCGCGGATGCGCGCGACCACCTGGTTGCGGGCAAAGTTGTTTTCAATGTCCGGCGAGGCGAGCCAGGCGTTCCACTGCTCAGTTTCCGGCATGTCCCAGCCGGCGGCATCATAGGCCGTGGTCTGGAACCCGACATTGTGCAGCGCGCGCGGGCGCACGGGCCGGTTCACGGTGCGGAGGGTAGGCTCAGTGCGGCCGGCGGGTGCCGCGGCCTGGGTGCCCATCAGGCGGGAGAAAACGCCCATATCAGAAGCTCGGTCGCATCGGCCGGCGGCGGCCGATGCAGCTGCCGGGGTTCGCCACGAGGTTCAGT
>CAIVDX010000241.1 GCA_903904805.1 uncultured Rhodospirillales bacterium | reverse complement strand
CCGCGCAGCACGATGAAGACAAACACCGCCATGATCAGCAAGCAGATCAACAGGCCGAACTCCTCGCCGGCCACCGCGAACACGAAGTCGGCATGGGCGTCGGGCAGGATGTCCTTCACCCGACCCTCGCCAGGGCCGCGCCCGAGCAGGCCCCCATTGCCGAAGGCCTGCATTGCGGTGTGCAACTGGAAGCTGTCACCTTTGCCGACGGCATGGTCGGGATGGAGGAAAATCTGCACGCGGTCGTGCACGTGCTGGGAGAAGACATAGGCCACGCCGGCAAGTGCAACGACGATGCCGCCCAGCAGCCCCATCGCGTAGAGCGGCACGCCGGACAGATAGAGCTGAATGGCGAACACCATGGTGATCACCGCCAGCATGCCGATATCGGGCTGCATCGGCAGCAACAGCGCGATCAGCCCCCATATCCCGATGGACATGCTGGTCCCTCGAAACCCCGGCACACGGCGCGACTGCGCCATCAGCCAGGCGGCCGTCACCGCAAAGCAGGGCTTGAGAAATTCGCTCGGCTGGATCGACAGGCCCGGCAATGCAAGCCAGCGTCGGCCGCCTTTGATCGACACGCCCATCACCAGGGTCAGCGCGGTGAGCAGCAGCGCGATCGCGCAGCCGATCAGCGCGACCTGGCGAATCTGCTTCGGCGTCATCAGCGACACGACAATCATCACCACGCCGGCCAGCGCCAGGAACACCACCTGCTTCAGCAGCAGCATCTCGCGCGCCTGGTGCAGACGCTGCGCGACCGCCGGTGAGGCGGTCTGCATCAGCACATAGCCGAACATCATCAGCACGAAGATGGCGATGAGGCTGGCCCGGTCCACCGACCACCACCAGCGACCAAGCGTGGAATTGTCGGCGCGCGAGGGCATCAGACCGGCTCCTTCAATGCGTCGGCCAGCTCGGCGAAACGGCGCCCGCGGGCCTCGAAGCCGCTGAACTGGTCGAAGCTGGCACAGGCCGGTGAGAGGAGCACAACCGGCGCGTCGAGCCGCAAGGCCGCGTCGAACGCGGCCGGCACGGCAGTCTCCAGTGTTCCCACGATCTCATGCGGCACGCCGGCCGCGGCCAACGTGGCTGCAAGCTCCGGCGCATCTGCGCCGATCAGCAGCGCGCGGGCGATGTGTGGGAAATAGGGAGCAAGCGCGGCGATCCCGCCCTCCTTGGCCTGGCCGCCCGCGATCCAGATCAGCCGGTCGTAGCAGCCCAGCGCGCGCGCGGCGGCATCGGCGTTGGTGGCCTTGCTGTCATCGATGAAGGCCACGCCTGCAATCCTGGCAACCTCACGCTGCCGGTGCGGCAGGCCGACGAAACTCCGCAGCCCCCCGGCGAGGCCCTCGCGCGGCGCTCCCAGCGCGCGCGCCATCGCGCAGGCAGCCGCGGCGTTCTGCGCGTTATGCGCGCCGGGCAGAGACGGGCACTGGTCGAGCGGGAGAATCATCCCAACGCCATCGCACAGCGCGCCGTGATCGGACCAGATGTCGGCGCGTTGAAATCCACTGACGGTGAGCACTTCCGCCGGTGCCGACCGCAGCGACTGCGCCATGGCGAGCGAATCGGCGTCGTCGATCCCGAGCACCGCCAGGTCGCCGGTCCGCTGGCGGTCGAAGATCGCCCGCTTGGCGCTGATATAGCCGGCCATGTCGCCGTGGCGGTCGATATGATCGGGCGAAAGATTGAGCATCGCGGCGACGTCGAACCGCACTGTCTGCAGTCGCTCGAGCATGTAGGAGCTCATCTCCAGCACGAACACGCCACCATCGGGCACGTCGAGCGACAGGGCGGCCGGGCCAAGATTGCCGCCGGCCTGATTGGGGATGCCGGCGCAGGTCAGCAGATGGGCGAGCAGCGCGGTGGTGGTGGATTTGCCGTT
>CAIVDX010000240.1 GCA_903904805.1 uncultured Rhodospirillales bacterium | reverse complement strand
TCGTGAAAAAGAACGCGATCATGGTGATCGATTTCGCGCTGGACGCCGAGCGCACGCAGGGGCTGTCGCCGGAAGCGGCGATCACCGAGGCCTGCCGCCTGCGATTTCGCCCGATCATGATGACCACGATGGCGGCTCTGCTGGGCGCGCTGCCGCTTGTGCTCGAACGCGGCTCTGGCTCCGAGCTGCGCATCCCCTTAGGCATCGCCATCATCGGCGGCCTGCTGCTCAGCCAATTGCTGACCCTCTACACCACCCCCGCGATCTATTTGGCCTTCGAGCGCCTCCGCCTGCGTTGGTTCAATGCACCACAGGCCGCCGCCTAAATGGTCCAAAAACCGAAAAACTTTTTGGTTCTGGTTTTCAAAAAAGAGCAATCTCTGTAATGGGATTCTCAGAGCTCTTCATTCGCCGCCCGGTCGCCACCACGCTGCTCGCGCTGGGAATCATGATCGGCGGCGCGGTCGGCTACATGTTCCTCGCCGTCGCCGCGTTGCCGAGCGTGGACATCTCCACCATCGTGGTCTTCACCAACCGCCCGGGCGCCGACCCTGAAACGATGGCGAGCTCGATTGCCGCACCGCTGGAGCGTCGACTCGGCCAGATTCCCGGCGTAAACGAGCTGACATCCTTGTCGGCCACCGGTTCCAGCACCATCATCATACAGTTCGATGTCGATCGCACCGCGGATTCGGCGGCCCATGACGTGCAGGAGGCGTTGAACGCGGCGATCATCGATTTGCCATCCGACCTTCCCACGCCGCCATTTTTTCGAAAATTCAATCCCGCCTCCGCGCCCATCATGACCATCGCGCTCACCTCGGAGTCGCTCTCCACCGCGCAGATGTATGATGCCGCCGACACCATCCTCGGCCAGCGGCTCGCGCAGATCGATGGGGTGTCGCAAGTCCAGCGCTCGGGCTCTGAGAAACCGGCAGTGCGGGTGCGGCTCGATCCCGCACGGCTGGCAGCGGCGGGGCTCGCGGCGCAGGACGTGTTCACCGCCTTGCGCGCCGCCAATGTCACCCAGCCCGTTGGCGGATTTTCCGGTCCCGACCGGGCGAGCGTGATCAGCATCAACGGCCAGCTGTCGCAGGCCGCCGACTATACCGGGCTGATCCTGCGCTCGCGCAACGGCGCAATGCTACGCCTGTCCGATGTTGCCGATATTGTCGACGGCGTTGCCAACACCCGTCTTGGCGCCTGGTCCGGCGGCAAGCCCGCGGTGCTGATCCAGATCAGCAAGGATGCCGATGCCAACGTGATCGCCACGGTGGATCGCATCAAGGCCACGATGCCGCAGCTGCTCGGCTGGATGCCGCCGGGCATGAAGGTGGATGTGATTTCCGACCGGACCGGAACCATCCGCACCTCGGTGGCCGATGTGCAGTCCACGCTGTTGATCACCATCGCGCTCGTGTTGATGGTGACGTTCCTGTTCCTGCGCCGCGGCGCACCCACCATTGCGGCGGCGATCACCGTGCCGCTCTCGCTCGCCGCCACTGTCGCCGGCATGTGGTTCCTGAACTACACGCTCGACAATTTCTCACTCACCGCGATCACCATTTCTGTGGGCTTCGTTGTTGATGATGCCATCGTGATGATCGAGAACATCGTCCGCCGTGTGGAACAGGGGCAGAGCCCGATGCAGGCCGCCCTCTCCGGCGCGCGGCAGATCGGTTTCACGGTGATCTCGATCAGCGTGTCGCTGGTGGCGGTGTTCATCCCGCTGATCTTCATGGGCGGCATTCTGGGCAAATTGTTCCACGAATTCGCGATGACCATCACCATGGCGATTTTCACCTCCGCGGTGATCTCGCTGAGCCTGACACCGATGTTCTGTGCGCATTTCATGAGGCCGGCCAAGGAGCTTTCTGGACTGCTCGGCCGCCTCGACCGCGCCATCGACCGCATCCTCGCCGCCAATGAGCGTCTGTATGAGCGCACGCTCGATCAGGCGCTGGCCTGGCCGCGCATCATGCTGGGCGTGCTGGCGCTGACCATCGGCGGGACCGTGTGGCTGTATATGGTGGTGCCGAAGGATTTCCTACCCACACAGGATATCGGGATTCTGCAGGGCGGCACGATGGCGGCCACCGACACCTCGTTCGCGCAGATGTCGATGCTGCAGCGCCAGGCGGTGGCGATCATCGAGGCCGATCCGGCGGTCTCGGGCGTGGGCTCGCAGGTCGGCATTCTCAGCGGCTTCAACGCACTCAATCGCGGGCAACTCACCATCCAGCTGAAGCCGCTCAACGAGCGCGGCATCACCTCCGAGCAGGTCATCGCGCGGCTGCGCCCGAAGCTCGCGGCACTGCCCGGCATCCAGACATTCCTGTATTCGGCTCAGGAATTGCGGCCGGGCGGTCGCTCGGGCGGGTCGCAGTTCCAGTTCGTGCTGCTCAGCCAGAACCTCGCCGAACTGCGGCTCTGGACGCAGCGGATGGAGGACAAGCTCAAGACCATTCCGGGGCTCGAGGATGTGACCTCGGACTACGACACCGCCGGGCCGCAGCAGAATGTGGTGATCGATCGTGACGCCGCCGCCCGCCTGGGTGTGAGCATTGCTGGCATCGACAACGCGCTGAACAACGCGTTCTCGCAACGTCAGATCTCGGTGATCTATTCCGACCGCAACCAGTATCGCGTGGTGCTGGAGGCCGATAATTCGGTGATCGCCGACCCAAGCCAACTCGATCGCATCTTTGTGGGCGCGAACAATGGCAGCCAGGTGCGTCTATCCTCGATCGCGCGGTTCGAGGCGGGCACGGCACCTTTGGGGGTGCGCCACCAGGGCGAGATCCCTGCGGCCACGCTCAGTTTCAACCTGCCGGATGGCACCGCTCTGAGCGAAGGCACCAAATTGGTGGAGGATGCCGCGCGCGAGCTGCGCCTGCCGGATTCCGTGCACACCGAGTTCGCCGGCACCGCGAAATTTCTCGCCCAGTCGCTCTCCAGCCAGCCATTGCTGATCGCCGCCGCGCTGATCTCGATCTACATCGTGCTTGGCGTGCTCTATGAAAGCCTGATCCAACCGCTGACCATCATCTCCACCCTGCCGGCCGCGGGCCTGGGCGCGCTGCTGGCGGTGGAAATCTTTGGCGGCTCCTTCTCGGTGAATTCGGTGATCGGCGTGATCCTGCTGATGGGCATCGTGAAGAAGAACGGCATCATGATGGTGGATTTCGCGCTGGAGGCCGAACGCGAGCGCGGCATGGATCCGCGCACGGCGATCCGCACCGCGTGCCTGGAACGGTTCAGACCGATCCTGATGACATCGCTCGCCGCGCTGTTCGGTGCCTTGCCGCTGG
>CAIVDX010000239.1 GCA_903904805.1 uncultured Rhodospirillales bacterium | reverse complement strand
GCTCACCGCGGTCGATTGCGCCGTGATGGTGATCGACGCCGCGAAGGGCATCGAGGATCGCACCAGAAAGCTGTTCGAGATCTGCCGCCTGCGCGACATCCCGATCCTCACCTTCGTCAACAAGTTCGACCGCGAGGCGCAGGACCCGTTCGCGCTGCTCGATGAGGTGTCGCAGGCGTTGGCACTGGACACCGCGCCACTCACCTGGCCGGTGGGCCGCGCGAACGAATTCGTCGGCACCTACGATCTTCGCAAACGCACGATGCGGCTCACCTCAGAGGTCGCCCAAAGCGACCCCCGCATGGCGCTGCTTGGCGAGGAGCTGGATCTGGTCCATGCCGCGCTGCCGGAATGGGATCTGGCCAGCTTCAACGAGGGCCATCTGACACCGGTGTTCTTCGGCTCGGCGATCCGCGAGATCGGCGTGGACGACCTGCTCGATGCGCTGGCCGAATTCGGCCCCACCCCGCGCACCCAAAAGGCCGACAGCCGCGACATCGAGGCGACCGAAAGCAAGCTCACTGCCCTGGTCTTCAAGATTCAGGCGAACATGGATCCCAACCACCGCGACCGCATCGCCTTCGCGCGCATCTGTTCCGGCCGGCTCGAACGCGGGATGAAGCTGCGCCAGGTGCGCACGGGCAAAACCATTCCGCTGCATGCGCCGCAATTCTTCTTCGCGCGCGACCGGCAGATCGCCGACGAGGCCTTCGCCGGCGACGTGGTCGGTATCCCCAACCACGGCACGCTGCGCATCGGCGACACGCTGACCGAGGATGAGGACGTCAACTTTCTCGGCGTGCCCTATTTCGCCCCGGAAATCATCCGCCGTGTGCGGCTCGATGATGCGATGAAGGCGAAAAAGCTGAGGCAGGCGCTGCAGGAATTGGCCGAAGAGGGCGTCGTGCAGCTGTTCCGCCCGCAGGATGGCGCCCCGCCCCTGGTCGGCGTGGTCGGCACGCTGCAGCTCGATGTGCTGCAGGCGCGGCTGGCAGGCGAATATGGCGTCAAGATCGGCTTCGAGCAGACACCCTACAATGTCGCGCGCTGGATCTACGGCCCGCAGCTGAGCGTGGAAAAATTTTGCACCGGCCAGCGCAGCTCGATGGCCGATGATGTCGATGGTGATCCGGTCTTTCTGGCCAGCTCCGCTTTCATGATGCGCCGCGCGGTGGAGCAGACGCCGGAGCTCACCTTCCGCGACGTCAAGGATTTCAAGGCGACAGCCTGAACGGCATCGGGGTGGCGCTAACGCTTCCTTAGCGCCTTTCCCATAAATCGAGACCGTCTTTCCCCCGGCGAAGGTGGTCTCATGTCGGTGTCCGGTCTATTGCCGCGCCTGCCGCGCTCCTGCCGCACGCTGATCGTCGGCACGCTCGCGGTGAGCCTCGCGGTGCTGCTCGTGGCGGTGCTGCTGCTCGCCCATCTGCATGGGCAGGCGCTGCGGGAGGGGGGCCGGCAGCTCCAACATCTCGCCGCGGTGCAGGCCGAGCAGGTGGAGCAGACAATCGAGGCGGTCGAACTGGTGCAGGATGCGGTGCTGGAGCGGGTAATGGCCCGGCCGCCGCACACGCCGGCCGAGTATCGGCAATCCATGTCTGGCCTGGCCGTCCATCACGATCTCGTCGGACGGGTGCACGCCCTGCCGCAGCTCGATGCGCTGACTGCGATCGACGCGGAGGGCAAATTGATCAATTTCTCCCGCGGCTGGCCCATCCCCGACATCAGCGTCGCCGACCGCGACTATTACAACGCGCTGCGCGACCATGCCGAGATGCGAACAATGCTGAGTCTGCCCGTGCAGAATCGCGGCTCGGGCAGCTGGACAATCTATGTGGCCCGCCGCGTCAGCAACGAGGAAGGAGGCTTCCTCGGTCTGGTGCTGGGTGCGATGCAGATGTCCTATTTCGAGCGTTGGTTCGAGCAGGGCAGGCCGGGAGATGGCGGCGCGGTGGCGCTGCTGAACGGCCAGGGCACGCTGCTGGCGCGCTATCCGCACGCGGACGCGGCGATCGGCGTGTCGTTCCACGGCAGCACATTGTTTGATGGCCTGCGCGCCGCCGGCGGCGTGGCGCATCTGGTGCTGCGCCAGACCAGCAATGCCGATGGCAGCGACCGGCTTCTCGCCGCTCAGAAGCTGGCGCGGCATGATCTGGTCCTCGTCGAATCCGCCGATATGGGGTCCGTTCTGGCCGAGTATCATCGCCAGGCACTCGCGGTGATCATTGGCGCGGGCATCTTCGAACTGGTGCTGGCCGCGATGGGGCTGCTGATGCTGCGCCAGGTGGCCGCGCAGTCGATGCTGGAGATCGAGCGCACCGCGCGCACCACGGCGGAGGCGGCGCTCACCATCGCGCAGGAGCGCGCACGCGCCGATCTGGCTCTGGAACAGCAGAATGCCCGCTTCAGCGCAGCTCTGCGCAGCATGTCGCAGGCGCTGTGCATGTGCGACGGGCAGGACCGGCTGGTGGTGGCCAATCATCGGCTGGTGGAAATGCTGGGCTTGCCGCCGATGGCAAGATTGCAGGGCGAGTCGCTGGATTTGCTGCTCGGCCTCGGCGGCCCCGACGGCTGGCTGGCCCCTCAGGACATTGAGCCATTGCGGGTTCAGATCGAGGCGGCCAAGCAGCGCGGCCAACGCTGCGGGCGCGTGATCGAACTGCGCCCCGAGCTTGCCTTGTCCATGCAGTTCGCGCCGATGGAGGATGGCGGCTGGCTCGCCACCTTCGAGGACATCACCGCGCGGCGACAGGTGGAGGCGCGTATCGCCCACATGGCGCACCACGACGCGCTGACCGGCCTGCCCAACCGGGTGCTGTTTCACGAGCGTCTGGCCGAGGCGATCGCGCTGGCCCGCTGCGGGCGGCCTGCGGCGGTTCTGTGTCTGGATCTCGATCACTTCAAATCGGTCAATGACACGCTGGGGCATCATATCGGTGACGAACTTCTCCGCGCGGTCACCCAACGCCTGCGCGGCCAGCTGCGCGAGGGCGATCTGGTCGCGCGGCTGGGCGGTGACGAGTTCGCCTTCGTGCAGGCCGGGGCGGACGCCACCGAGGCCGCCGCGATGGCGCAACGCATCATCGATGTGGTCAGCGCGCCCTATGAGGTGGCTGGCCACCAGATCATCATCGGCGCCAGCATCGGCATCGCGCGGGTGCCGCAGGATGGCGAGGATGGCGACACGCTGCTGAAAAACGCCGATCTCGCCTTGTATCAGGCGAAGGGCGAGGGGCGCGGGCGGCATCGTCTGTTCGAACCGGTGATGGGCACCACGGTGCAGGAACGTCGCGCACTGGAGATGGATCTGCGCAACGCGCTCGCCCACGGCGAACTGCGCATGTTCTACCAGCCGCTGATCAACGTGCAGACCCGTGCGGTCAGCGGCTTCGAGGCGCTGCTGCGCTGGGAGCATCCGAGCCGCGGCATGGTCTCGCCGGCTGACTTCGTACCACTGGCCGAGGAGATCGGTCTGATCGTGCCGATCGGCGCGTGGGCGCTGCGCCAGGCCTGCCACGTCGCGGTGGGCTGGCCCGCGGATGTGAAGGTGGCGGTGAATCTGTCAGCTGTGCAGTTCGTCCGCGCCAACCTGATCGAGATGGTGGACGAGGCATTGCGCAGCTCCGGCCTGCGGCCGGACCGGCTGGAGCTGGAGATCACCGAAACGGTGATGCTGGAGGAGACCGACGCGACGCTCGCCACGCTGCAGGGCCTGCACGGGTTGGGGGTGCGCATCGCGATGGATGATTTCGGCACCGGCTATTCCTCGCTCAGCTATCTGCGCAGCTTCCCCTTCGACAAGGTGAAGATCGACAAGAGCTTCGTCGACGGCCTGGGCCAGGGCGGCGATTGCGACGCCATTGTCGGCGCGGTGCTGGAACTGTGTGGCAAAATGGGCATGACCACCACCGCCGAGGGGGTCGAGACCGCGGATCAGATGCGCCGCCTGGTGCGGCGCAACTGCACGGAGGTGCAGGGCTATCTGTTCAGCCAGGCCCGCCCGGCACACGAGGTGGCCGCCCTCTGCCGGATTCTCGGGCCGGAACCGGCCGCGGCGTAGGGAACCTATAGAAAGAAAATACCCAATATATGAGACGCATTTGATCGCATGACGCGATAAGCCGCAAAGACGTCCGTCTCAGACATATCAAAAATAAAATAACACAAATTTTTTAACGTCATGGCGTTCAAAAAGAATGACCATCATGCGTGAAATGGTTAAATCCGCCGTAACACATGTACGGGCTTTGCGTCGCCATGACCAAGTTTTCGATCGCTCTGCTGGTGCTGGCCCCCATCGCGATGGGGCTGACGGCGACCTCGCAGGCCAACGCCAATCTGGTGACCAACGGTACCTTCACCTCCACCACCGGCGGCACCGCCACGTCGGCGACGGTGAATGGCACCGTCTATACCGGCACCACCGGCCAGGTTCTGATGACCGGGTCGACCTACGGAAACTTTGCTTTCAACAGCACGCCTGGCGCGTTGCCCGCGGTCCAGCTGGGCGGCTGGTACACCTATGCGAATGCGGCGAACTCCTATTCGCCGTTCGTCTTCCTGGCCGGTCCAGGGACCATCTTCACCACCGGCTTTTCCGACAATTGGGACAATGGCTACCGCACGCTCTGGCAGGGCTCCGCCGCCGCATCGGCATCGCTCAGCCCGGTGGGCGGCAACTTCCTGGTGATGGATCCTGGCTACAATGTGGGCACCATCAACCAGAACATCTCCGGCCTGGTCAGTGGCGCGAGCTACACGTTGAGCTTCTGGTGGGCGGCCGCGCAATGGAGTCAGGCGACCGGCGCGACGCAGGGCAATGATCTGCAGGCGACGATCGGCACCACCACCTTCACCACCACGCCCTATAATCTGCCGAGCGGTGGCTTCAGCGGCTGGATGCAGGCGACCGACACCTTCGTCTATTCCGGCAGCAACAATGTGCTGAGCTTCCTGGCGCAGAGCCAGACCCCTGGCGTGCCGCCCTCGCTGCTGCTCGCCGGCGTCTCACTCGTGCAGGTGACAAAGGTGCCCGAGCCCTCCGACCTCGCGGTGCTGGGCCTCGGCGCCCTAGGCCTCATCTACGCCCGTCGCCGCCACCGCCGCGCCTAGGTTTCAAAAGGTTTTTGCTTCTTTTAGTCAGAAAAGAAGCGCTCTCTTACCCCTGCTCGGCCAGGCGCGCCGCCTGATCATCGGCGGTGAGGGCGTCCACAAACTCGTCCAACTCCCCCTGCATCACCCGATCGATCTTGTAGAGCGTCAGGTTGATGCGATGGTCGGACACCCGCCCCTGCGGGAAGTTGTAGGTCCGGATTCGTTCCGAACGATCGCCTGTCCCCACCTGTGATTTGCGGTCCGCCGCGCGGGTGGCGGCCAAGGTGCCGCGCTGCTGCTCATACATGCGCGCGCGCAGGATTTTCATCGCCTTCGCGCGGTTCTTGTGCTGGCTGCGTTCCTCCTGCATCGCCACCACGATGCCGGTGGGAAGATGCGTGATGCGCACAGCGGATTCCGTCTTGTTCACATGCTGCCCGCCGGCGCCCGAGGCGCGATAGACATCGATCCGCAGGTCGCTCTCATTGACCTGCACATCCACATCCTCCGCCTCCGGCAGCACCGCGACGGTCACGGTGGAGGTGTGAATGCGCCCCTGGC
>CAIVDX010000238.1 GCA_903904805.1 uncultured Rhodospirillales bacterium | reverse complement strand
TCTCACCGCCGCCAACCAGGCCGCGCGCAAGGCCGAGCTCGAGGCGGCGGAGGCGACCACCGCCCTGCCCGCCCTGCGTGAGGCCGAGGCAAATGCGCGCACGGCTCTGGAGCGGGAGAAGCTGGCACAGGAGCAGATCGCTGCCGAGGCGGAGCGCGCCGGCGCGGCGTTGGAAGCAGCGCGTGCGCGCTCGACCCAGATCGGCCGTGATCTCAGCCATGCCGAGCAGGCACAGCGCGACGCCGATGCCGCCGATCAGCGTCTGGTGGATGAGTCCGCCTATCTGCAGCAGAAGCTGGCCGACCATCCCGAGCGGCTCGCGCAGGCCGCCGCGCGTGCCGCCGAGGCGGCGGACGCTGTGCGTGAGGCCGAGGCCGCCGCCAACCGAGCCACCGAGGAGGCCGCAGCGCTGAACGCGCAGAGTCAGGCGCTCACGCAGGGGCTTGCCGCCGCGGAGCAGCGGGCGCGTCGTTTGGCCGAGCAGCTGGCACGGTTGGGCAATGACCGCACCGGGGCGCTGTCGCGCATCATCGACCCTGCCCGGCTCGAGGCCACGCAGGCGGCGCGGGCGTCGGCTGAGCAGGCGCATCTGGATGGCGTGCGGCGGCTGGAGCAGGCCGAGCAGGCGCGGCTGGCCGCCCAGGCCGCGAGTTCGGCAGCGCGCGAGGCACTGTCGCGGGGTGATGCCGATCGGGCGCGCCTGGCCGCGGAGTGCCGGGCCTTGTCCGAAGTGCTGGCGGTGAAGGACGGCGAGCGCTGGCCGCCGATGGTGGATGCGCTGGTGGTGCCGGCCGGGCTGGAGGCCGCATTGGGTGCGGCACTGGGCGAGGAGCTGAACGCGGCAACCAATCCGGAGGCCGCGCGGCATTGGCGCGATCTCGACGAGCAGGCGGTGCTTGCCGATGCGATGCTGCCCGGGGGCGCGCAGCCGCTCGATCAGCTGGTGCAGGCGCCGAAGGTGCTGCGCCGGGCGCTCTCGCGCATCGGGCTGATCGATGGTGACACCGCGGCGTCCGCCCAGGCGTTGCTGACGCCGGGTCAGACGCTGGTGTCTCGCGAAGGGGCCGTCTGGCGCTGGGATGGCTACACCATCCGCGCGGGTGCGCCGACCGAGGCAGCCGTGCGGTTGCAGCAGCGTAACCGGCTCAATGGTTTGAAACTGAAGCTGGCCGAGGCGGAGGCTGCCACCGCCGCCGCTCGGGCAGCACATGAGACCGCCGTGGCCACCGCGCGGGCCGCCGAGCAGGCCGAGCAGGAGGCGCGCGCTGCCCGTCGTGCCGCCGAGCAGGCCGCCGAGCGGGCGCGCTCGGACGCCGCGCAGTTGGCCGCCCAGGCCGCCACGGCATCGGCACGGCTGACCGCTTTGGACGAGCAGATCGCCGCCATCGCGCCGGACGACCAGGCCGCGCGCGAGGAGTTGGACGCCGCGCGTGCCGCGCTCGCAGCGCTTCCCGATCTCACCATCCTACGGGCCCGCGTCGAGCAGGCCCGTTCGGCGCTGACGCGCGTGCGGGCGGACGAAAACAGCGCCCGCAACGAGTCTGACCGGCTGGGACGCGAGGGCCATGCGCAGTCGCATCGCATCAGCGTCATCGCCAGGGAGCGCGAGGATTGGGTGATGCGCGCGAAGGACGCTGCCGGCCGGCTGACCGATCTGCGTGCACGCGCCGGCCAGGCGCAGGCCGAGCTGGCGTCACTGGTGGCGGCACCGGCCGCGATCGCCGACAAAAGGCGCCAGGCCGCCGAGTTCCTCGCCCGCGCCGAGACCGGCTGGCGCGGCGCCGCCGATGCGCTCCGTGCCGCGGAAAGCGCTGACACATCAGCCGCCCGCGCCGCACGAGCCGCCGCCGATGCCCTCTCCACCGCGCGCGAGAATGCGGTTCGCGCCGAGGCAGCCGGCGAACAGGCGCAGATCGGCTGGGTCGCCATCACCGAGCGTATCGCCGAACGCCTCGGCGACGCTCCCGAACTGCCTGCCCCGGCTGGGCTGGATGCCGAGACCGAGGAGCGGGCGCGGCGCAAATTCGACCGGCTGACCCGCGAGCGCGAGGAGATGGGGCCGGTCAATCTGTTGGCCGAGGCGGAGGCGGCGGAGATCGAGGCCGCGATCGCCACGCTGGAGACCGAGCGCACCGAACTCGCCACCGCGATCGCCAAGCTGCGCGGCTCGATCGGCCATCTCAACCGCGAGGGGCGCGAGCGTCTGTCGGAGG
>CAIVDX010000237.1 GCA_903904805.1 uncultured Rhodospirillales bacterium | reverse complement strand
CGACTCAATCACGTGGCCCGTGCGAGCCGCACCGCAACCGCGCAACGACCCAAATGCCGCGTTCGTGAAGCTAGCCAGCCAGCTCCCGCGACCGCGCCGTCGCCGCCGCCATCGCCGCGGAGATCGCCTTCGGCCAGGCATCCGCGTCCATCAGCACCGCCAGCGCCCGCTCGGTGGTACCCGCCGGGCTGGTGACATTGCGGCGCAGTTGGGTGGCATCCTCCTCACTTGCCGCCAGCAGCGCGCCCGAGCCACTCACCGTGCGGCGGGCCATCGCGCGCGCGAGGTCAGGTGGCAGGCCCAGATCGACCGCGGCCTTCTCGAGCAGTTCGGCGAGCAGGAACACATAGGCCGGGCCGCCGCCGGAGATCGCGGTGACCGGGTCCAGCAGCCCCTCGTCATCCACCCACGCCACCTCGCCCACCGCCGACAGCAGCCGGTAGCACAGATCCCGCGCGTCTGCCGACACACCTGGTCCGGCGCTCGCCACCGTGTAGCCCTGCCGCACCGCGGCGGGCGTGTTGGGCATCGCGCGCACGATCGCACCCGAATGCACCAGGCTCGACAGCTTGCCGATGGTCTGACCCGCCATGATCGACAGGCAGACAGCACCCTTCGCCAATCCCGAATAGGCCGGCACCAGCACCGAGGCCATCTGCGGCTTGATCGCCAGCACGATCGCGGCGGGGCGGAAATCGGCCGGAATTTCCTCCGGCCCGGTGACCACGATCACCGACGGCACTGCCAGAGCGGCCGCCGCCGGCGAAGGATCGACGACGACCACCCGGGCGACGCCCAGTTCGCGCCAGCCGGTCAGCATCGCGCTGCCCATCTTGCCGCCGCCGACGAGAAGGATCGGCGGCAGCTCAGAGGTGATCATGGTTCAGGATACCTTACGAAGGTCGGGGCGACGCTCAGGGCGACGGTCAGGCCTCGCCGACGCATTCCAGCATCGAGGCGGCCAGCGCATCCGCCGGTGTCTTGCCGCCCCAGAGCACGAACTGGAACGCCGGGAAGAAGCGCTCACACTCGGTGATCGCGATGTCCATCATGTCTTCCAGGCTTTCGGCCGAGGCTGCCCGGGCGCCACGGAGCAGCACGGAGTGGCGGAACAGCGGCATGCCGTCCTCGCTGTCCATGCCGAAATGGCCGATCCACAGGCGCTCATTGGCCAGCGCCAGCAGCTCATACAGAGCCGCGCGGCGGGCCGGCGGCACCTTCAGATCGAAGGTGCAGGTGAAATGCATCGCGCTGATCTCATGCGACCAGGCGAAATACAGCCCGTAATCGCACCATTTTCCCGGTGCCTCGGCGGCCATCTCCGAGTCGTTGCGACGATCGAACACCCAGTCATTGGCGACGATGATCTGCTCGAGCTGGTCGAGCGGATTGGCTGCGATCTCTGTCATGTGCTGGTGCATGGCGGACATGCTGGGTCTCCCCTGCTGGAGAATGGCCGGCCTCGGCGTCGGTGCCCTGACGGGCGACTCGATCGCCTCAGAAGCAAAGCCTAGTGAGCGTTTTGGTCGTGCCGCAAGGGCTTAGCCCTCACTTCGCACATTGTCATGCAACTATCGCCGTCAAGAGCTTCAGCCAGAGTCATTTAGGCCGGGTTATCGGGGACGGATTTTTGCGCCGCACCCTTGGCCGGCTTCGCGGCGGCCGCCTCCAGCGCCGCGATGCGGGCCTCCAGCGCCGCCACCTTGGCCAGCGCCGAGGTGGCCAGCTCGGTGGTCACCTCCATCTCCTCGCGGCGCACGAGCTCCAGCTTGCGGAGCTGCTCGTCGATCCGCGCGCGGACCATCGCCTCCAGCTCATCACGCAGACCGCTCACCGCGGACAGCGCGCCACCGGCAATCCCGGCAATGTCATCAAAAAACCTGGGGCGATCGGCCATGGCGGGCTCCTGCTCGAGAGGGCGGGCTTTGAGCACCGCGACGGCACCCCTATAAGCCCACCCCGTCGATATGGTCACGCACCAGAGGGCACAGCAGGGGTGGGCGAGATGAAATGGCGCTGATGTTCCCGCAATTCGATCCGGTCGCCGTGCAGATCGGGCCGATCGGCATTCGTTGGTATGCGCTGGCCTATATCGCCGCCCTGCTCGCCGGGTGGCGCATGGCCCGCCGCTTTGTTCGACTTGCGCCCATCGTCGCCTCTGAGACGCAGGTGGATGACTTTCTCACCTGGGCAACGCTGGGCGTCGTGCTCGGCGGGCGGCTGGGCTACGTGCTGTTCTACCAGCCCGGCACCTATCTGGCGCACCCGCTGGCCGCCCTGCAGGTGTGGCAGGGCGGGATGAGCTTCCATGGTGGCGCGCTGGGCGTGATCATCGCCACCTGGCTGTTCTGCCGGCGCGAAAAGATCAATCTGCTCGGCTTCGGCGATCGCATCGCCGTCTGCACCCCGCTGGGCCTGGGGCTGGGGCGCATCGCCAACTTCATCAATGGCGAGCTGTGGGGCCGCGAGGCGCCGGCCGACCTGCCCTGGGCGATGATCTTCCCGCGCGGCGGCGACATTCCGCGCCATCCCAGCCAGCTCTATCAGGCCGGGATGGAAGGGCTCATCCTGTTCATCATCATGCTTCTGCTGGTGTCCCGCCCGGCCATCCGCGCCCGCTTCGGCATGCTGACCGGGGTGTTCCTGGCCGGCTACGGCATCGCGCGGATCACCGGCGAGTTCTTCCGCGAGCCGGATGCATTCCTTGGCTTCCTGTTCTCTGGAGTCCTGGGTGGCATCACCATGGGCCAGGTGCTGTCGCTGCCGATGGTGCTTGCCGGCGCCTGGCTGATCGCCCGCGCGCGGCCCGCGCCGCTGCCCGCCTGACCAGGATGGAGCGGCTCGATCGCTTCATGGCCCGCGCCAACGCGGCCTACTACGCGACCCACGATCCGTTCGCCGACTTCACCACCGCGCCGGAGATCGCCCAGGCCTTCGGCGAGGTGCTCGGCGCCTGGGCAGCGATCACCTGGCAGCTGATGGGCAGGCCCAGCCCGTTCATCCTGGCCGAGGCCGGCCCGGGCCGCGGCACGCTGATGGCCGACGCCCAGCGCGCGCTGGCCCGCGTCGCTCCCGATGTCGTCGCCGCCCAGCGGCTGATCCTGGTGGAGACCTCGCCGCGCCTGCGTGAGGTGCAGGCCGCCGCTTTGCCGCATGCGACCCATGTCGACACCATCGAGGCCATCCCGCCCGGCCCGCTGATCCTGCTTGCCAACGAATTTCTCGACGCCCTGCCGATCCGCCAGCTGGTCCGGCGCGGCGCCGGCTGGAGGGAGCGCTGGGTGGCCGGGGGAACATTCATCGAGCAGCCGAGCGATCTCGCCGCCGCCGCGGCCGCGGAGGGCGCGGTGGTGGAGATCTGCGAATCCGCACGGGCCATCGCCACCCAGCTTGGCGCGCGCATCGCCCGCGAGGGTGGCGCCGCCCTGGTCCTCGATTACGGCCCGGCCGCGTCGGCGCCCGGCGACAGCCTGCAGGCCCTGCGCGCGGGCCAGCGCGCCGACCCTCTCGCGGACCCCGGCGCGGCCGACCTCACCGCCCATGTCGATTTCGCCGCCCTCGCCGAGGCGGCGCGGTCGGCCGGCGCCGCCACCCAGGGGCCAGAGGCGCAGGGTCTGCTCCTCGCCCGCCTGGGCCTGTTCCAGCGCACCGACCGCCTCGCCCGTGGCCTGCCGCCCCGGCAGGCGGCCGCCCTGCTCGACGCCGCCCGCCGTCTCGCCGAGCCCGACCAGATGGGCCGCCTGTTCAAGGCGCTGGCGATCTGCCATCCCTGCCTGCCGACGCTGGCCGGATTCGAGACATGACCCCAGAATTCCTCACCTCGCCGACGATTGCCGCCCGCCACGCCTTCTTCACCCGCCGCGGGGGCGTCTCCGCGCCGCCCTATGACAGCTTCAACTGCTCCACCTCATCGGCCGATGACCCCGACGCGGTCGCCGCCAACCGAGAGGCGGCGCGGACCGCGCTGGGTGCCACCGCGCTGCTCGGCCTGAGCCAGGTGCACGGTGCCGTGGTGATCACGGTCACCGAACCCTGGCCCGCCGGCGCGGGGGCGAAGGCCGATGCGATGGTGACCGCCATCCCGGGCCTCGCACTGGGCATCGTCACCGCCGACTGTGCCCCGGTGCTGTTCCATGATCAGGTCGCCGGCATCATCGGCGCCGCCCATGCAGGCTGGCGCGGCGCGCTGGCCGGCGTGCTGGATGCCACGATCGCCGCGATGGTGAAGCTGGGCGCCCGCCGCGCGAACATCGCCGCCGCCATCGGCCCCTGCATCGCCCAGCCCTCCTACGAGGTGGGCGCCGATCTGCTCGCCGCGATCCTCACCCGCGACCCCGACGATGCGCGCTTCTTCGCCCCCGGCCACCGCCAGGGCCATCTGCAGTTCGACCTGCCCGGCTATTGCGCGCACCGCCTCGCGCAGGCGGAGATCGGCGCGATCGCGGACCTCGCCACCGACACGCTGGCCGACCCCGAGCGCTTCTACAGCCACCGTCGCCGCACGCTGGCCGGGGGCGGAGCGATCGGCCACATGCTCTCAGCGATCACCCTATGAAGGCCACACGCCCGATGCGCGCCTTGCTGCTGTTGCTGCTGCTGACCGCCTGCGGAGGCCTGCCGCAGCCCTTCGCCGGCAATCCCGGCGCCACCGCCATGCGTCTTGCCCAACCGCCGCCCAGCCGCCTGGCGGTGCCCGCTCCCACCACGGCGATGCTCACCGACAGCGCCGCCACCGCCTACGCCGCCGCACTGGCCAAGGGGCTGGACGATGTCGATGTCCCGGCCGTCGCCGGGCCCGCCCATCCCGGCGACTGGCAGCTGCGCGCCGATGCCAAACTCACCGGCCAGGCGGTCAAGCCGAGCTTCACCATCGTCGATCCCACCGGCAAGGATCAGGGCACCATCACCACGCGCGAGCTGCCCGCCGCCGACTGGTCCGCCAGCAACAGGCAGACCCTCACCGCCGTCGCGGCCGACGCGGTGCCGCGCATCTCCGACCTGCTCACCCGCCTGCAGGCGATCCGCGCGCAGTCGGACCCGAACTCGCTGCTCAACCGCCCCGCCCGCATCTTTTTCGCCGGCGTGTTCGGCGCACCTGGCGACGGCAACCGCGCGCTGGCCACGCAGTTCCGCCTCGCCTTGACCAACGGCGGCACGCTGCTGGTCGACACCCAGGAGGATGCCGACATCTGGGTGCGCGGCGAGGTCCGCACCGCGCCCACCACGCCGGGCAGTGAGCGGGTCGAGGTGCAGTGGATCGTCGCCGAGCCGCGCGGCGAGCGCGGGCGGGTGGTGCAGGTGAACGAGGTGCCGCGCGGCTCGCTGAACGGGCTGTGGGCCGATGTGGCGCAGGTCGTCGCGTCGCAGGCCGCCACCGGGGTGAAGCGGGTGATCGAGACATCCTCCGGCGGCGGGCCGATCCCGCCGATGCCGGAGGGGGGCAGCTAGAGAGCATCGATGATCGTCGCCGTTCGCTCCGCTCTCGCCTCACCCGGTCGCTGGCTCGCGCTGCTGTTCCTGGCCATCGCCACGCCGACCGGGCTGCTGCTGGTGGCACTCACCCCGCTCGGCCAGGTGCCGGACGAGATCGCGCACGCGATCCGGGCGGATTCCGTGCGGCATGGCCAGTTCGTCGCCCGCCGCATGCCCACCCCGGAGGCCGACGGCGCGACCCGCATTGGCGCCGGGTTCGATGCGGATTACGGCATCTATGATGTGATGGACTCGACGGTGGCGGCCACCCTGGCGAAGGCGGCGCGGGTGGCGCGCGGCGAGGCGCATTGGCATGGCAGCCTGGGCTGGATCGATCTCACACCGCTCGCCATCTATGCCCCGGTGTTCTACCTGCCCGCCGCGCTGGCGATCGGGGTGGCGGCGCGGCTGCATGCCGAGCCGGCCGGGGCATTGCTGGCGGCGCGCTATGTCAATCTCGGTCTGTTCCTGCTGCTCGGCGCCGCGGCGTTGCTGCTGGCGCGGCGGGGTCAGGGGCTGATGTTCTGCGTGCTCGGCCTGCCGATGACGCTGTCGCTTGCGGCCTCGCTGAACCAGGACGGGCTGCTGATCGGCACCGCGTGCCTGGGCATCGCGCTGCTGACCCGTGGTGGCGGCGCGCGCGACCCGGCGCGGCTGGCGGCGATGGCGTTGCTGGCATTGATCCCGATGGTGAAGCCGCCCTACGGCGTGCTGGCGCTGCTGCTACTGTTGCCGCTCCGGCGGGACTGGCGATCCTGGGCGGGCGGCATCGCCGCGGTGGCGGTGGTGCTGCTGCCCGGCGCGCTCTGGTCTGTCTACAATCAGGCCTTTGTCGCCGAGCCGATGCCCTATGCGCCGCAGCCGGCCGGGCCGCTCTGGCCGGGCACGCCGGGCGAGATGTTCCGCGCCAGCATACCGACGGTGCAGGCGCGGGTGCTGTTCGCCGATCCCTGGCGCCTGCTCACGCTGCCATGGGACACGCTGCGGCAGGATGTCTGGCTGGTGCGGCAGACGATCGGCGTGCTGGGCTGGCTCTCGGTGGTGCTGCCGGCCTGGTACTATACGCTGTGGCTGTATGCCGGAGCGGCCGGGCTGCTGGCCGACGCGCTGCGGCAGGACCGGCAGGCGCTGGCGCTGCGCTGGATGGATCGCGCCCTGCTGCTGCTGGGGGCGCTGGTCGCGCTGTGGGTGATCTTCGACGCGCAATATCTGCTGTGGACCCATATCGGCCATCCGCTGGTCGAGGGGGTGCAGGGTCGCTATCTGCTGCCGCTGCTGCCGCTGGCGGGGCTCGCGGTCAGCGGGCTCGTCGCCGCGCCGCGGGCAGGGCGCGCGTTGCTGCTGGTGCTGCCGGTGATCGCGCTCGGCATGGGGCTTCTGGTGCTGCCGCCGGCGCTGGTGCAGGGCTTCTGGGTGCTGCACTGAGCCATCGCCACCCGGGCAGAAAAAGGGCGCGGGGGTTGCCCCCCGCGCCCTGATCCTGCTCTGCGATCGCGATCTTACTTCGCGAGCGAGATCTCGACGCGGCGGTTCTTGGCGCGGCCGGCCGGGGTGGCGTTGGAGGCGACCGGGCTGGTGTCGCCCTTGCCCACCGAGCTCACCATGTCGGCCTTCAGGCCCTGCGAGACGATGAAGGCGGCGACGTTCTCGGCGCGCTTCTGCGACAGGATCTCGTTGGAGGTGATCCCCTTCTCGATCAGGCCCGGGCCAACCGGCGCGTTGTCGGTGAAGCCGGCGACGACGATCTTGTTGGTGGCGGTCGGCGCCATCTTCTTCACGTACTGGGCAATCACCTTCTTGCCGGCGGGGCTCAGCTCGTAGCCGCCCGGCGGGAACAGCAGGTCGGAGTTGACGACATACTTGATGGCGTTCTGCAGACGCGCGACCTGCGCCTTCTCGGCGGCGGCCTGGGCCTGGGTGTCGGCGAGCTGCTGCTGGACCGACTTGTACTGGGTCTCGAGCGCGTCGTACTTGCTCTGCGACACGCAGCCGGTCAGGGCGAGCGCGGACAGCAGCGGGGCGACGAGGAGGCGGCCTTTGAGGGTGGTGATCATGATGATGGTCTCCGGTTGCGTGTGTGGCGGTGGGGTGCGGGTCGGGATGGGCGGACACGCACGGCTGGGGATGTGCTGCGCGCTGGTTCGTCTCCGGCGTAAGCGCGCTATTCTGCCGCAACGAACCGCAAAGCACTAGGCGGCACCGATGCGCCCGCGCGGTGCGGCCGTGGCCCCGGGCGCGATCAGGGCGGCGCATCGGGTTTGGTTGTTCGCAGATAAATCGTGAGATCTCGGCCAGCGTAATGTTTCAACCGTTGCAGGATAGCGTCCGCGCGCCCGGTGCGGGGCTGCCACGCGTTCGAGACAATTGCATTAAATCCGCCCAGCGCGGGCGCGCGGAGTTATCAGACGCGGGCTTGCGCCGTTATCGGCCGCGGGCCAGCGAGGCTTTCGGCGCACCCGCCGTGCGGTTGGCCAGCACCAGACCGGCGGCGATCAGCGCGATGCCCACCAGCAGATAGGGGCCGAACGCCTCGCCCAGCCAGAACACCGCCAGCAGGCTGCCGAACACCGGCACCAGATGCACATACTGCCCCGCCCGCGCCGCGCCGATCAGCGCCACGCCGCGGTTGAAACACAGATAGGCCAGCGTGCTGGGCACCACCGCCAGATACAGGCAGGCCAGCAGCACGCGCGGGCTCGCCGGCACCGGGCCGACGGTGATGCCCTCCCACACCGCCGAGGGCAGCAGCACCAGGCTGGCGGCGAGGAAGCTGCCGAACAGGAAGCTCATCGGGTGCAGCCGCGGCAGCCGGCGCAGCAGCACCGAGTAGAAGCCGTAGAAGATCATCGCCGCGAACACCCAGGCGTCACCGCGCACGATCTCCAGCCGCAGCACCTCCATGATCGAGCCATGGCCGACGATGACCGCCACGCCCACCAGCGAGATGGCGATCGCCAGGCTCTGCAGCAGGCTCGGCCGCTCGCGATAGAGCAGGGCGGCGCAGCCGATGATGGTCACCGGGATCACCGATTGCAGCAGCAGCGTGTGCAGCGCGGTGGTGGTCTGCAGGCCGACATAGATCAGCAGGTTGAAGCCGCCGATGCCGGTGGCACCCAGGATCAGCATCAGCTTCCAGTGCTTCAGCAGGCTCGGGGCGTCGGCGCGCAGGGTGTTCCAGCCGATCGCGGCGACGAACACCGTGGCGGCGGCCATGCGCCAGAAGGCCAGGCCCATCGGCGGCACATCATGCGCGAGGCCGCGCACCATCACCGTGTTGGTGCACCAGGTGAAGCTGGCGAGGGTCAGCAGGAAGGGCGCCGAGCTCCACAGAATTCGCCCCCAGCGTGCCATCATTGCATCATCCCCGCGCAGTCATCCCATTCTGGCCGAACGCCCCCGGCGCTGTCCGCCCCTTCGCGGCGCGGGTCTGCGTTGCTAGAGAAACGGCAAGAACAGGAGGATCGTCATGACACATGTCGCACTGGTCGGCACCGGCGCCATCGGCGCCAGCTGGGCCGCCGCCTTTCTCGCCCGTGGCTTCACGGTGAGTGCGACCGACCCCGCGCCGGGGGCCGAGGCGGCGGCGCGCGAGGCGGTGCGGCGGCATTGGCCGGCGCTGGAGATGCTGGGTGTCGCGCAGGGCGCCGATCCGGGCGCGCTGATCTGGGCGGATGACCTGGCCGGCTGCATCGCCGGGGCCGATCTGGTGCTGGAGAACGGGCCGGAGCGGATCGACTTCAAGCGCCGGATCTTCGCCGAGATGGACCGCCTCACCGGGCCGGACACCATCCTGGCCAGCAGCAGCTCCACCCTGATGCCCAGCGAATATCAGAGCGACTGCACCAACCATCCCGGCCGGGTGATCCTGGCCCATCCGTTCTATCCGCCGCATCTGGTGCCGCTGGTGGAGGTGGTGGGCGGGGCCGCGTCTGATCCGGCGTCGCTGGACCGGGCGATGACGATCCTGGCCGAGGCCGGCAAGAAGCCGATCCGGCTGAAGCGCGAAATTCGCGGCCATATCGCCAACCGGCTGCAGGCCGCGCTCTGGCAGGAGGCCTATCACCTGGTGGATCAAGGGGTGGCCAGCGTGGCCGATGTGGACACCGCGATCGCGCACGGACCCGGCCTGCGCTGGGCGCTGCTCGGGCCGTTCCTGACGCAGCACCTCTCCGGCGGTGCCGCCGGGCTGGGCCATGTGCTGGCGCATCTGGGCCCGCCGACCGAAGCGATGTGGCGCGATCTCGGCAGCGTGCATCTCACGCCCGAGCTGATCGGCAAGCTGGTGGCGGGCGTGGCCGATGAGCTGGGCGACCGGCCGCTCGATGAGGTGGTGGCGGCGCGCGACGCGGTGCTGCAGGCGCTGGTGCGGCTGAAATCGGCGCAGGCACTTCTCCCGTGAGGGTTGCGAACAGGTCAGCGACCCCCTCGCAACGTTTGGCGGCGGCAATACCAGAGTATCCTTGTCGGATAATCAGACTTTAGATGAATTTTTCAAAAGGTAGGTCGTTTCCGTCCCTCCCCATCCGCGCCTCCTGCGCCCAATCTGCGGTTGGAGGGACAACAGCAATGAACACGCATTCAGTGACCAAGGCGCTCGGCATTCTTGCCCTGAGCCTGACCGCCACCAGCCTCGCGATCAGCCGGCCGGCCAGCGCATCGGTGATGGGCAGTGCCGATGCCTTCGCGGTGCTGGGTGCCTCGACCGTCACCAACACCGGGTCGACCACGATCACCGGCAATCTCGGCGTCACGCCGGGCACCGCGATCACCGGCGCGGGCAGCATCACACTGACCGGCACCGTGCATGCCACCGACGCGGTCGCCCAGCAGGCGATGGCCAATGCCGGCGCCGGCGCGATCGCGCTGGGCGCACGCGCGGTGACCTCGATCCTGACCGGCCAGGACCTCGGTGGGCTCACGCTCGGGGTCGGGGTGTATCAGTTCGCCAGTTCGGCCCAGTTGACCGGCACACTGACACTGAACTTCGCCGGCGCTTCCAACGCGGACATCATCTTCGATGTTGGGTCCACGCTGACGACCGCTTCGTCCTCCAGCATTGTTGTTGAGAATGCCAACGCCACCGACGGGATCTTCTTCCTGGTGGGCAGTTCCGCCACGCTGGGCTCAAGCTCGACCCTCGCCGGCAACATCATCGCCGCCGCCTCTGTGAGCATGAATGCGTCGGTGACGCTGTGCGGCCGGGCGATCGCGCAGACCGGCGCGGTGACGATGATCGGCGACAGCATCAGCAACACATGTGCCGGCGCGGGCGCGCTTGGGTATGTCGGCACCGACCCCACCCCGACGGTGCCCGAGCCGGGCACGCTGGCGCTGCTGCTGGCGCCGTTGGCGCTGCTGGTGACCAGGCGCATGCGCGGGCGGTGAGGGTCGGCGTGCGCGACGCCCTCACAATCTGAGGTGATAGCCTGTCTGGCGGGGATTTTCGCGTGATGGCGCGGTGCCTGGCTGGCTGGCCGCATGCGGCGCGGGCGTGCCGGGCCGCGGGCCATGGGTGGGCGCGGCCGGATCGGACGCGTCCGGCGGCGGGGTGAGGCCGAGGTCGGCCTGGATGTCGGCGATGATGTGGGCGATCGGGCGGGCGGTGATGTCGTCGCGGAATTCGTCAGCGGATTCGACGCGTTCGCAGCGTTCGGCGCGCTCGGCGCGTTCGGATTTTTCCCGTTCGGATTTTTCGGTGTCGGTGTCGCGTGGGATG
>CAIVDX010000236.1 GCA_903904805.1 uncultured Rhodospirillales bacterium | reverse complement strand
TGACGCGGTTCTGGTCGAGCAGCGTCAGCTTGCCCTCAACCTCGAGGACGCGCTGGATCACGAACATCACGTCCGGACGGCCGGCGTCATATTCGTCGAACACCAGGGCGCAGGCGTGTTGCAGCGCCCACGGCAGGATGCCCTCACGGAATTCGGTGATCTGCTTGCCATCCTTCAGCACGATGGCGTCCTTGCCGATCAGGTCAATGCGGCTGATATGGCTGTCGAGGTTCACCCGGATACAGGGCCAGTTCAGCCTCGCGGCAACCTGCTCGATATGGGTGGATTTGCCGGTGCCGTGATAGCCCTGCACCATCACGCGGCGGTTGAACGCGAACCCCGCGCAGATGGCGATGGTGGTTTCCTGGTCGAACTTGTAGCTCGGATCGATGTCCGGCACGTGCTCGGTGCGCACGCTGAAGGCGGGCACCATCATGTCGGTGTCGATGCCGAACACGTCGCGCGCCGAGACCTCCGTATCGGGCAGGCTGATCGCCGATGTCGGCATCGGGGCTTCGGCGGCGGGGGCGACGTGATTCATCTCAGGCGACTTCCTTGGCAGATATGTCTGATGTGAGCTTCCACCCAAGACTACTCCGGCCCGCGCCATGCGCAACCCGGTGAGCCTATTGGGCGGCCTCACGCGGTTCGGGGGTGAGTTTGTCGCGCAGGGCGGCGTAGGCGAGGGTGATGGTTTTCAGCCGCTCCTCGGCCCCGCGATCGCCGCCATTGGCGTCGGGATGGTGCTGCTTGGCGAGCTCCTTCCAGCGCGATTTCGCGGCATCCAGCGACACCGGCCAGGTCAGGCTGAGCACCGCCAGCGGCTCCAGCAATTCCGGCGGCACGCTGGGCTGGGCGGGCGCGCGGCGCGCCCCTCCCGCACCGAGTACATCCAGCGGGTCATGCAGCATGCTTTCGTCGATCATCGCGCTGCCCAGTCGACCGAGCGGCCAGCTGGGCCGGCCCCATGACATGTCGGCGCGCAGATTCGCCTCGATCTCGCCGGGCGTCATGCCTTTGTAGTAGTCCCACCGGGAATTGTACTCGCGCACATGCTCCAGGCAGAACCAGTAATAATCGTTCAGCTGGGTGCGCGATTTGGGCGCGCGATACTCGCCCGCGCAGTCGCACTCGGGCATGTCACACGCGCGGCCGGGCGCCCCGGGGTCGGGCGCGTAGGCCCGGACTTTGGAGGTGCGTCGGGTCATCGACGCGTTATGTGCCCCCGGATACGGGCGCGGCAAGAGCCTGTCTGTGCAGAGCGCGAAATCCCTGGCATGTCAGCGTCCATGGTTGAAAAAACATCCACCCGCGCCGATCGCATCGCCACGATTCTCACCCGCGACTTCGCGCCGCTCCGGCTCGAAATCGTTGATGACAGCGCCAAGCATCTGCACCACGCCGGCGCGCGCGAGGGCGGCCAGACGCATTACAGCGTGACACTGGTCTCGGCTGCGTTCAGCGGGAAAACCCGCGTGGCGCGGCACCGGCTGGTGAATGCGGCGTTGGCAGAGGAGTTCGCCGGTGGGCTGCATGCGCTGGCGTTGGTGACGAGGGCGCCGGAGGAGGGAGTTTGAGCAAGGCCAGGGGGCTCTGCTCCCTGGCCCCTGGGGCGCTTGGAAAGTGGGGTGAGGGCAGTGGCCCTGATATCCGACGCGTGGGATATCAAAGCCACCGCCCTGCACTCCAAACGCCCGG
>CAIVDX010000235.1 GCA_903904805.1 uncultured Rhodospirillales bacterium | reverse complement strand
CTGACCGGCGCGTTGCACCGGCTGCGGGCGGAGGGTGGGCTGTCGATTCTCCTGGTCGAGCAGCATATCGACCTGGCGTTGGAGTTTTCGGATCGGGTTGTCGTGCTGGATCGTGGGATGCTCGCGTACGACAATCAGAGCGGGGCGAGCGCACCGGACAGGTTCAGGATTGAAGAACTCGCGGGAGTCTCCGGGTAGGCCAGGGCGCTGCCCTGGACCCGCTGGGGCCGCACGGCCCCAGACCCCTTATCAATGGAGTGTGGGGGCAGAGCCCCTGGCCTTAGCGAGCGTCTGGCGTCAGCGAGCCGTTGAACACCGTCTGTGCCTCGATCTGAAGGATGTTCTCAGGCCGCGGGAAGTTCGCCGGGGCCGGGTCGCCGGCGGTGCGTTTCTTGCCAATGGCGGCAAAGAAGGTTTCCAGGCCGGCGGGCATCATCACCCAGAGGAAGGTCATGTCCGTCTCGCCGGTGTTGACGAATTTGTGCTGACGGTTGCGGCCGAAATACAGCATCGTGCCGGGGGTCATCGGGGTTTCGTCGGCGCCGCCATCCATGACGGCGGTGCCTTGGCCGGACAGCACGTAGATCACCTCTTCATTGTCGCCGTGGGCGTGTTCGCGCACGAAGCTGTTCGGCGCGACGGTTTGGGTGCCCATCGAGAAGGGGGTGGCCATGTTCACCAGATGCGGGGCGAGCAGCACCGAGACGAAGCCATTGGCAGGGACGGGCTGCCAGTAGCTTTCAGCTGTCTCGGGTGTGGTGATCAGGCGGCTGCCTTGCGGGGCGGTGTCGATATCCACGGCAATTCTCCTGTGTGGCGCTGGCACGAGCGTGCAGCAGCGTGATGGCCCGGGTCAATCGGAGATGGGGGCTGCGCCGTCGGGTGTGGCGGTGAGGCGGCGCGGGACGAAGGCCAGGCAGGGCAGGATCAACGCGTAGGTGAGGGTGATGGCGGCCACACAGCCGGTGAAGCCGTCAAAGCGATGGTAGAGATAGGTGCCCAGACGGTCGCCGAAGCGGCCGGCGATGAAATACAGGCCGCCGGACATCATCAGCGTGGTGCCCTGCAGGCCAGGCGGGCAGGAGCGGATGATCAGGTCGAGATAGGCGCCGGTGGCCACCCCGGCCATCAGCCCGATCGGGATGGCGGCGATCAACGCGCCGGTGATCGAGTGGGCGAACAGCAGCGGGATGAATTGCGGCACCGCGGCCAGCGTGCCCCAGAGCAGCAGGGTGCGCAGGGGGAGGCGTCGGCAGGGAATGCCGTAGAGCGCGAAGGTGGGCACCGCGCAGGCGTAGAAAATCGCTGTCCATTGGCCGAACTGGGCGTCGGTGCCGTGCAGCTCATCCTGGATGAAGAACATCAGCGGGGTGTCGGAGCCGGGCGCGAATTGCCAGAGCAGCCAGATCAGCAGGGCGGGATAGATGGGTGTGTGGCGGATCAGCCGGGCGAAGTCGGCGCGCAGGCGGGGCTGCACGGCGGGCGCTGGGGCGAGGTTGTCGTAGACCGCGGCGGGGCGCCACAGGCCGTACAGGGCGATCAGCGCCATGATCGCGGCCCCCACCAGGAAGAGAAATTTCACGGCGGTGTCGGCCTTGTTGCCTTCCAGCGCGTCGCTCAGCGCGCCGCCGATCAGCAGGGCGATGACGGCCGGGATCATGCCGACGATCTGCCAGACGGCGGCGATCTGGCCGGACATCAGATGATGCTGGCCGAGCACCGAGCTCAGCCCGTTCTGCGCGGCGAGGGTGAACAGATAGGTGGTGGTCAGCAGGGCGACGGCCAGCAGCAGGGACCAGTAGCCGAGATCGGCGAAGGCGAAGACCACATACAGGGCCGCCGAGAGGCTGCCGAAGATCAGCAGAAGGCCGCGATCCTTGATGCCGAGCGGGTTGGTGGTGTCGCGGATGAAGCCGGGGATGAAGGAGAGATAGAGCGGGATCGCCGAAAGCAGCTTGAAGTTCGAGACCTGGTCCGGGTCCAGATGCAGCTTGTTCTTCAGAATGAAGCCAATGGGGAAGCCGACGATGCCGCCGCCATAGGGGGCGCCGAAGGCGAGCAGGACCGTGAGGATGCCCAGATAGAGAAAGATGCGCAGGCGAACCGGTGTGGGCAGGAGCACGGGCGGAGGGGATTGGTCGGTCATTCCGCCCAGTAGACCCCGTGGGCCGCACGGCGCGCAACCGGGGGATCGGTTTTTGTTGACGGCGGGGCGAAAATTACCTTAGCGTCAAAGCTAATTGGAGTGATGCAGATGGCAGCAGGCGCGAAGTCGATACGGCGTGCCGCCCCGGCGGCGGACCCGGCGCTGAGGACGGTCAGCCGGCCGGAACTGCTGGCCGGCGGGTCGGATGCCGCGTTTCGCCGGATGATCCATGCACTGCTCTCCTTCACCCGCAACGCGCAGAGCGTGCGCGATGGGTTCGGGGCGCTGATCGGCGTGTCGGGCGTGCAGTATGAGGTGCTGATGTCGGTGCAGCGGCTGCAGGGGGCGGGCGGCGTGGCGGTGGGCGATGTGGCCGCGTGGATGCAGCGGTCTGGCGCCTTCATCACCATCGAGGCGGGCAAGCTGGTAAAGCTTGGCCTGCTCGACAAGCGCGCCGACCAGGCCGACCGGCGGCGGGTGCTGCTGTGCCTGACCGCGGCGGGCCATGCGCGCCTCGCGTCCCTCGCGCCGACCCAGACCGAGGTGAATGATGTGCTGTTCGGTGCGCTGTCGGCGCGCGATTTCCAGCAGCTCTCCAGCACGCTCGACCGTCTGCAGCCATGTGGCGCGGACGCCGCCGATCTGATCGACCAACGCACACGCGGTCGCCAAAGCGCCGCCTGAACACAGGGATTTTCCAATGTTGAAAACCGGAGCCCAACATCTGCAGAGCCTGCGCGACGGGCGGCGGGTCTATATCGGCAAGGAGCTGATCGAGGATGTGACCACCCATCCGGCCTTCGCCCATGCCGCGCAGACGATGGCGGCGATCTATGACGCGAAGGCGGATCCGGCCAACCGCGAGGCGATGAGCTTCGAGGAAGATGGTGAGCGCTACAGCAACTATTTCATCAAGGCGACAACGCGCGAGGATCTCGCGCGCCGCAGCGCGACGCACAAGGCGATCGCCGATCTGAGCTACGGCATGTTCGGCCGCTCGCCGGATCATGTGGCGAGCTTTGTCACCGGCATGGCGATGCGGCCCGAGGCGTTTGGGACATATGCCAGCAATGTCAGCGCCTATTACGAGCATATGCGGCGAAACGACATCTACGCGACCTATGCGGTGCTGCCGCCGCAGGCCGCGCGCAATCCGGAATTCTATTCGCGGATGAACATCCCCGTCCCCAGCCTGCATGTGGTGCGCGAGGAGGATGACGGGGTGGTGGTCTCCGGCATGAAGATGCTGGCCACCGGTGCGGTGCTCGCCAATGAGATCTGGATCGGCAATCTGCTGCCGCTGGCACCGGAAAATGCGAATCAGGCGATCACCTGCGCGGTGCCGGTGAATGCGCCTGGTTTGTCATTGTGGTCGCGCAAGTCGCTGGAGCGGGCGGCGCCGCACGAGTTCGAATCGCCGCTGGCCTATCGCTATGACGAGACCGATTCGATGCTGATCTGCGAGGAGGTGAAGATCCCGTGGGAGAAGGTGTTCGTGCATAACGACGCGCTGCTCGCCCGCGAGGTGTATATCTCCACGCCGGCGCATTGCTTCGGCAATCACCAGTCGAACGTGCGCTATCTCTCCAAGCTCGGGCTGATCGTGGGGCTGGCGAGCAAAGTGGCGGGCGCGTCGGGGGCGGATGGTGTGCCGGTGGTGCGCGAGACGCTGGGGCGTCTGGCCAGCCTTGAGGCGCTGCTGGAGGGGCTGGTGGCCGGGCAGATCCAGAATGCCGAGAGCTGGCCAGAGGGCTATGTGACGTTCAACCGGCGCATCATGTATGCCGCGCTGAACTGGTGCACCGAGAGCTACACGGCCATCGTGGATGTGCTGCGCGAATTGTGCGGCGGCGGGGTGTTCCAGATGCCCGCCGACATCTCGGTGGCCGCGGACCCGGCGTTGATGCACACATTCCAGACCTATTGGGCGACGCCGCAGATGGCGGCGACCGACCGGATGAAATTGTTCAAGCTGGCCTGGGATGTGGTTGGGTCGGAATTCGCCGGGCGGCATCAGCAATATGAGAAATTCTATGCCGGTGCCTCGTTCATCGTGCGCGGGCACAGCTATCGCGAGGCGCCGTGGGCGCGCTTCAACGGGATCGTGGACGGGCTGATGGCCAGCTACGACATCCCGGCGGAGTATCGCGGTTATCCGAAGGCCGCCGAATGAGGGGGGAGTGGTCGGAGTGAGAGGATTCGAACCTCCGGCCCCTGCGTCCCGAACACAGTGCTCTACCAGGCTGAGCTACACTCCGCCGACCGGCGGGCGGTATAGACCGCACTGAGCACGGTCGCAAGCCACGGCACCGGACCAGGGTTTCAAAAGTTTTTTGCTTCTTTCTTTCAAAACAGACGGCCTTCTTTCTTGCCGGAAAGCAGCAAAGACCCTCTGGCATTTGTGCGCGAGTCCCTCGGCCTTTGTGGCCCTCGGGCTCGGCTGTCTTCTTGGGTCAGAGCCGGGTGCTGTTGGCGGGGGCTTGGCTGGGTTGCAGTTCGGCGAGGCGCGCGAGGGTGGCATCGGGGCCGTCGAGGACTTCGAACAGCTCGATCGCATCCGCATTGGCGAAGCCCATCTCGATGCTGGCGCGGAGCGCGGCCTGAATCGGTTGGGCGGAGCCGGCGACGTCGCAGAGCAGCACCGGCTTGTCGTGCAGGCCGAGTTGGCGCCAGGTGATGATCTCGACGACCTCATCGAGCGTGCCGAGGCCGCCGGGGAGCATCACGAAGGCGTCGGCGGCCTCGAACATCTTGAGTTTGCGGCTGTGCATGCTGTCCGTGACGATCAGCTCCATCACGCCGTCATGCATGATCTCGCGGCGGCAGAGGAATTCGGGGATGACGCCGAGCACGGCGCCACCGGCGGCGAGCACGGCGTCGGCCACCACGCCCATCAGGCCGATGCGTCCGCCGCCATAGACCAGGCGCATGCCGGCGTGGGCCAAGCCGGTGCCGAGCGCGGTGGCGGCGGCGCGGTAGGCGGGGTTGTGGCCGGGGCGAGAGCCGCAGAACACCGCGACGGAGCGCAGACCGGAGGGCATGGGGGTTCCTGAGAGCTGGTGGTCAGGCGACATGACGCGCTCCGTGATCGTTTGGCGAGTGGGGGGTTTCAGTGTGGGCAAGCGACCCAATCTGTGGGATATGCACGTCAGCATGGCGCGATCCGCATAGCGGGTGGCGGGCGTGCGCCATCAACCAAGGGGAAGTCGCATGAAACTGTCGATTCTGTCTGGCGCCATTCTGGCCGCCGCGTTTGTTGGCCTGTCCGGCCCGGCCTCGGCGCAGGTGTCGCCGGAGAGGATATTTGTGGAAAGGGCCCGACGCTCGCTGTCCGGCCCGGCCTCGGCGCAGGTGTCGCCGGAGGCCATCATCGGCGCGCGCCAGGCCGGTTTTGATCTGATGAGCGGCACCGCCGGCCAGATGAAGGCCGCTGTGGCGGCCGGCACCTCGGTGAAGATCTTCAGCGATTCCGCTGATGCGATGGTGAAGTGGGCCAAGGCGATCCCGGCGATGTTCCCGCCCGGCACCGACAAGGGCACCAAGGCGCTGCCGGAGATCTGGAGCGATTCCGCCGGCTTCGCCAAGGCGGCCGGTGAGCTGCAGGCCAAGGCCACGGTGCTGGCGGCGGCGGCGAAGGCTGATGATGTGGCGGCGTTCAAGACCGCCTTCGGTGACACCGCGGCGGCCTGCGGCGGCTGCCACAAGACCTATCGCGCGAAGTAACTCACACGGCCCCCGCCGGCCGATCCCGGTCGGCGGGGCGCTTGTCGCCCGCGCACTCACAACGAGCCGCTCACGCGCTGCCCAGCGACACCAAACCCCAGACCAGCAGACCGCAGACCACCGCCAGCGCCAGCGCGAGCAGCGGGTTCGACAGGCGTGGCGCGCGCAGAGTGGCCGGCAGGCGCTTTTTGCCGGTGATCATCGGGCGCACCAGGTCCTGCCGCTTGATCACGGCGTAGGCCAGGATCACCAGCACATGCACCGCGACCGCGATTTCGATCAGGGTGAAGTTGATCCCGTGCACGCGCGTGGCGAAGTCGCTGAGATCCTTGCCCACCGCCTCGGAGAACGGCGCCTTCTCGAAGTCGGCGTGGCTGCACAGGCCGGTGATCACCTGGATCAGCAGGAGCGTGAGCATCATCAGCACCATCCAGCCGCCGGCGGCGTTGTGGCCGATCTGCTCGTCTGGCTCGCGTTTGCCGAAATGGGCGAGGTGGCGCAGCCCCTCGAGGGGGCTGCGGATGAACTGGCTGAAGCGGGCGGTGTCACTGCCGATCACGCCCCAGACCAGGCGGAAGACCAGCAGCGTGAGGATGGCGTAGCCGGAGAGGAAATGCAGATCGGTGCGGTCGATCTCGTCGGTGTACCAGCTGGTGAAGACCAGCAGGGCCAGCGCCCAGTGGAACAGACGGGTGGGTGCGTCCCACACTTTCATCGACAGTCGCATGATGTTC
Source organism: uncultured Rhodospirillales bacterium (assembly GCA_903904805.1). Classification (GTDB taxonomy): domain Bacteria; phylum Pseudomonadota; class Alphaproteobacteria; order Acetobacterales; family Acetobacteraceae; genus CAIVDX01. The sequence continues at coordinate 713 of CAIVDX010000235.1, read as the reverse complement.
ATTGTCGGCCTTTCACGAAGTCGGCCCATCTTGCCGCAGCGCAGCACGGGCTGCCATCCCCTGGTCTTCGGCGCGGGCATGTGGGCGGCCGGGTGGCGACGATGTTCACCAGACCGTCATCAGGCCGGCGCCATGATGCGCGTCGATTGCGGCGCGGCGCGGGGGGCCATAGGGTTTGATGATGAATATGTCACCGAGTCCGACGACCAGCTGGCGCACGGTGATTTTTGGCAGCGCGCTGTCGGCGGTGATGATCGCGGGCGTGGTGCTGGTGCTGCGATACTGGGTGGAGCGGCCAGCACAGACCCTCGCCAGCGCGGCACCGCCGGCGGCCGAGACGAGATTTGCCGAGACGGGGTCTGCCGAAACGGGATCTGCCGAAACGGGGGCTGCCAGCCAGCCGGCGCCGCCGAAGCCGGCGCCGGACTACGACGTGGTGCTGGTCTCGCCGCAGGGCGACGCGGTGCTGGCGGGGCGGGCGACGCCGGGCGCGCGCATCGTGGTGCGGGACGGCACCGATGGCAGTGTGCTGGGTGAGGCGAGCGCGAATGCGCGCGGCGAGTGGGTGCTCACGCCGGACAAGACCATCGCCGCCGGGCCGCACACATTGCTGCTGGAGGAACAGCTGCCGGAGGGCTCGGTGTTGAAGGCGCCGGGCCCGGCGCTGGTCAGCGTGCCCGAGCGTGGCCAGGGCCAGGCGCTGGCGGTGGTCG
>CAIVDX010000234.1 GCA_903904805.1 uncultured Rhodospirillales bacterium | reverse complement strand
TGCATGATGAAGGAGGTGTGCGCGCAGTGCCTGCAGCCGCATATCGATCCCGTCACCGGTGAGCGCAGCGTGGTGTTCAGCTGTTTCAACCAGGACCAGGCGTTGGATCGTGTGGACTTCCCCGCGCTGAACGAGCGTCTGCGGCAGAACGCGTTGCAGGAGAAGGTGACGGCGATGTGGATCGACCGCGCGCTGCGCCAGTTGAACGCGCGCCCCGCGCTCGCCGCGGAATAGAGAGTGATCCAGCCTCGGCCTCTGCCCGCGCGGATCTCGATCAAGGGCGGGCAGGCCATGCTGGAGCCGTTGCACAGGCGGCATCATCGCGATCTGTGGGAGTCCGCGCAGGGTGACGAGGCGAGCTTTGGCTTTCTCGGCGCCGGGCCGTTTGGCACCCAGGCAGAGATGGGGGCGTGGCTGGACGGTCTGGCGGCGGCGCATGACCCTATGGTGTGGGCGGTGCGCGCAGTCAGCAGTGGGCGGGTGCGCGGCATCGCGGGCCTGTCGGCGATCCGCGCGGCCGAGGGCACGATCGAGGTGGGCCCGCTGTGGTTCGGTGCCGATCTCAGGCGCACGCGGGCGGGCAGCGAGGTGTTTTTCCTGTTGCTGCGACTGGTGTTTGACGAATTGGGCTATCGCCGGGTGGGGTGGCGCTGCGATCCGCGCAATGGGCCGGCATGTGCCGCCGCCGAGCGGCTGGGATTTCTGCGCGAGGGTCTGTTGCGCGAACTTGTCGTGCTCAATGGCGCGGCAGCGGACGTTGCCTGCTATGGCCTGTTGTCGTCGGACTGGCCCGCGCTGCGCAATGGCCTGCTGATATGGATGTCTGCTGACAACTCAGCCGAGGACGGCACCGCCATCCGTTCCCTCGCAGACTGCATCAGCGGATTTTAAATACGTTCAAAAGCGGGTTGCTTCTTTTTTTCAAAAAGGAAGCGCTTCACGTCGCTTTCTGCCGTTGCAGCCTCGGATCAATCGCATCCGCGCAAGCGCGTGTGTCGAATGGCGCGCCGAGGAAGGTGGCGATCGCGGCGGCGGCGGCGGCCGGATCAGCCAGCACCGCATCGTAGCGCAATGGCAGCACGCCGATGCCCGGGCGTGTGTCGAGCCAGGCGAGGATTTCGTTTTCCTGGCGGATATATTGCGCGGCCAGCGCCGCTTCGGTGAGATTGGCGGCGCCGCGGCCGAGGCGTTCGAGCATCGCGGATTGCGAGGCGAGCACTTCGGTGAGGTCGCGCTGGATCAGCACCAGGCGGTAGGCCTCGCCGAGGGGCAGGAAGCGCAGCAGCGGCATCACCAGCTTCACCGCGTGGCCGCGGGCCGAGGGGATCCAGCTGGCGTCGGCGGCGATGGCGGTGGCGGCTTCGAACTCCAGATAGCCGCGGGGATTGTCGGGGTCGGGGGCGCGCTTGCCGTCGGTGAGCGGAGGGATGCCGCCGGCGGCGAGCGCCTGCATCAGCATCGAGGTGCCCGAGCGCGGCAGTCCGCCCACCACGATCACCGGGGCGCGGCCATCCGGGGCGGTGGCTCCCGAGCGGGAAGGAAACACGGGGCGGGAGGGGAAGCCGGGTGCCGATGATGTCGCGGTATCGGGCTCGCGGACGCGGCGGCGGCGGGTGCTGTCGGAGCTGGTGATTTTGTCGCGCAACAGCTGCGCCTGGGCGCGGTGCCTGGCGGCCTGCTCGGGATTGTCGAGATGGGTGGTGTAGAGATTGGCGAGCAGCTGATGGGCGGGAAGGAAGCCGGGCGCCTGCAGCACGGCCACGCGCAGTGCCTGGGCGGCGGCCTCATATTGGCCGAGCGCCAGTTGCGCCTCGCCGAGCAGGGCGTGCAGGGCGGGCTGGAAATAGATCAACCCGAGCGAGGCGGCGGCGGCGTCGATGGTCTCGTCGTGGCGCCCGGCGCGGTGGTGCAGGCGCGCCTGCAACGCGAGCGCGCGAAAATCCTGCGGGTCGTCGGCGAGCGCGGTGTGCGACCATGCCATCGCCTGGTCCGCGGCGCCAGCCTCGGCGAGCAGACCGGCGAGCAGGCCGGCCGGTGGGGTCTGGCCGTTGGCGGCGATCAGCGACTGGAACGCGTCGATGGCAGCGAGCGCCTGATCGGTCTCGCCGCGCGCGAGATGCAGGCGAATGCGCAGCAGCATCCGCTCGCCCAGGCGCCCGCCGGCGGCCTGCATGTCTTTCATCAATTGATGTTGGCGACGCTTTTCCACCGGGTCTTCGCTGGCGAGCGGGCTTGTCTCGGCCTTGTCACGCGCCCGCTCGGCCTCGAGCGCTGTCTGGGCGCGTTCGGCCGCGGCGAGTGCTGCGCTGTCATAGAGGGAAAGCTGTGCCGAGGCCTCGTCCAGCCGGCCGAGCGCGAGCAAAGCGGCGACCAGCCCGCCATGGCCGCGATGATCCTCGGGCACGAGGTCAAGCATCTGGCGATAGCGCTCGGCGGCGAGGTCGGGACGGCCTTCGTCGTCATGCGACTGGGCGAGGGTGTAATGCTGCTCCAGGATCGCCTCGGCGACCGCGGTGGCGGCATCCTCGGCTGGCGGGGCCACATAGCCGAGTGCGACGAGCTGTTTCATCGCCTCGGCCGCGCCCACCGCATCCAGCCGCGCGCCATGCGGGTGCATGCCGCATTCGCCGGCCACGTCCTCCCAGCTGTCGATGCGCTCGACCGGGCGCGGGTCGGTGAGGGCGGAGACCAGCACCTTGCCGGCCATGTCGCGCCCCACCGGCAGGCCCATCAGATGCAGGATGGTGGGCGCGATATCGAGCAGCGAGGCGCCATAGACGCGATCGTCGTGCCGAATGCCGGGACCGGCGGCGACGAAAATGCCGAAATGGCGGTGATCTGCGGTGGGCCCGGCGAGCTCCGCGGGCACCGCGGCGCGGCGTTCGAGGCCGGATTCAAAGCCGTGGTCGCTGACGATGATGGTGGTGACATCCGGCCCCGCCAGTTCCAGGAGCCGGCCGAGCATGGCGTCGTGCCAGCGATAGCAATTGTTCACCACCTCGCCGTACAGGGCGAAATCCGCCTCGCTGACGAAGGGCAGGCGGGGCGGGTGGTAGCGCATGAAGCCGTGGCAGAGATGGTCCACGCCGTCATAGAAGATGCAGGCGAGGTCCCACTCGGCATGTTCCAGCGCCTCGGTGGCGGCGTTGTGGTTGTTCATGTTCTCCGCCACCACGCGGGCGAGCATGTGCAGGCGCTTGTCCTGCGCCTGGTCCACCTTGTCGGCATCGCGGACGAACAGGCGCAGCAGATCGCCGGGGAGCTCGCGCGGCGACAGACGCAGCTCATCCAGCCGCTCGCGCCACCCAGCCGGGTGCACCGCGCCTAGTGGCATGGGCATCGGCTCCTCGCCATCGCCCGCCTTGCAATAGAGGTCGGAGACCATCACGCCATCGATCGGCTCGGCGGGATGGGAGGGATACCAGCCGACGACGATGGGTTTCCGTTGGGTTTGCTGCGCGATGTTCCAGATCGCCTTCACGCTGCGCGACAGCGAGGAGACCGGGCGCACGGCCGCACCATCGGGCGTGGGTTCGATGAAGCCGTGGATGCCGTGCTGGGTGGGGCGTTTGCCGGTGGCGATCGAGGTCCAAAGGATCGGGCTGTAGGGCGGGTGCAGCGTGGCGAGATTGCCGACGACGCCACGATTCACCAGCTTCGCCAGGTTGGGCAGCTGGCCTGAATCGAGCAGCGGGTCAATCACACGCCAGTCTGCGGCGTCCCAGCCGATCAGCAGGATTTTCTGGCGGGGCATCGGCACGTCCAACGAAGATCAGGGCGAGACAGTGCTTCCTTTTTGAAAAAAGAAGCAGAAAATTTTTTGGGGTTTGCTGCCGAGAGGACGGCCTAGAACAGGCCGAGGGTCCAGATGATGGCGGCCCACAGGGCGGCGGAAAACATGAGGATGTAATTCATCGACGGTCCCCACAGCCGGAATGGCTGATGATTTGGGAAAGGTATATAAACTTTACATTACCGCGAGTCAATTTTTTTGACCCCGATCTGTCACATACCCAGATAGGCGGCGCGGACCGCCGCACTTTGCCGGATCTCGGCCGGGACGCCTTCGGCCAGCAATGCGCCGTGATCGAGCACCAGAACACGGTCGGCGATGGCGAAGACCGTGTCGATGTCGTGCTCGGTGAACAGCACCGCCAGACCCTCGCTGCGCACCAGCTGCTGGATCAGGCCCACCAGTGCGCCCCGCTCGGCGGCGGCAAGGCCCGCGGTGGGCTCATCCATCAGCAGCAGGCGCGGGCGAGCGGCCAGGGCGAGGGCCAGCTCCAGTCGTTTGATGTCGGGCTGGCTGAGCGCGCCGGCGCTGGTCTCCGCCTGGTCGGACAGGCCGACGCGGGCGAGCAGCGTGTCGGCGGCGGCGATGTCGCAGGAGCGGGCCGACCGCCAGGGGCGCCAGAAGGTGCCGGCGGCGGCGGCGAGGGCGGTCTGCACGTTCTCACGCACGCCGAACGAGGCGAAGGCGCTGCCGGTCTGAAAGCTGCGCCCCAGACCCAGGCGCGCGCGCCGGGCCGGCGAGAGGGCGGTGATGTCCGCGCCATCGAGCCGCACGCGGCCGTGGTCGGGGCGCAGCTGGCCACCGAGGGCGGCGAAACAGGTCGATTTGCCCGCGCCGTTCGGGCCGATCATCGCCAGGACCTCG
>CAIVDX010000233.1 GCA_903904805.1 uncultured Rhodospirillales bacterium | reverse complement strand
GTGGGGCACCTGGTGGGTCTGGGACGCGCGGCTGACCTCGGTGCTGGTGCTTTTCTTTCTCTATCTCGGCCACGCCGCCCTGGTGCGCGCGTTCGACGATCCGCAGCGCGGCTACAAGGCCGGCGCGATCCTGGCCCTGGTCGGCGTGGTGAACCTGCCGATCATCAAATTCAGCGTGGATTGGTGGAACACCCTGCACCAGCCCGCCTCGATCAAGCTCACCGGCAGCGCGATCGACCCCTCGATGCTGTGGCCGCTGCTGATCTCCGCCCTGGGATGGACACTCGCCTTCGGCGCCCTCGTCACCGCCCGCCTGCGCGCCGCCGTGATGGAACGCCGCATCGCCGGCCTGCTGGCCGCCAAGGCGGAGGGCGCATGACCCATCTCGGCTTCATCGTCGTCGCCTATGCGCTGGCACTCGGCGTGCCGGCACTGTTCGCGCTCGACGCCACGCGCCGGCTGGGCCGCGCCCGCCGCAAGCTGGATGCGATCGACCCGCGCAGGGCACGCCCGTGACACGCAAGCAGCGGCGCATGGTTGTGGTGGCGGCCTGCGCGCTCGGGCTGGGCTCCGCCGCGGCACTCACCCTGAACGCCTTCAACGACAATCTGGTGTTCTTCGTCTCGCCGTCCGACATCGCACAAAAGGCGCCCTCGGGCGGCCGCACCTTCCGCCTTGGCGGCCTGGTCGAGGCCGGCTCGGTCACCCGCGGCAGCACCGGCGGCACCCCGCGCGCGACCTTCCGCGTGACCGACGGAAAATCCGCCGTCACCGTCAGCTATGAAGGCATCCTGCCCGATCTCTTCCGCGAGGGTCAGGGCATCGTCGCACTCGGCCATCTCACGGCGACGGGCGGCTTTGTCGCCAGCGAAGTACTGGCAAAGCACGATGAGACCTATATGCCCAAGGAGGTCGTGGATTCGCTGAAGCGCAGTGGCCACTGGGACCCCAATGGCAGCGGCCCGACACCGGGCACCGGGAGCTGAGGTCGCATGATCGGTGAATTGGGGCATTTCGCCCTCGCATTGGGCTGTGTGCTCGCCTTCATCCAGGCGATCGTGCCCCTTTACGGTGCGCAACGGCGCGACATTCTGCTGATGCGTGCCGCGCCCGCCTTGGCGTTTGGCCAGTTGATCGCGCTCGCCACCGCCGCCGGCGCGCTGGTATGGGCGTCTGTCGTGTCGGATTTCACCGTGCTGAACGTGGCCGAGAACAGCCACAGCCTGAAGCCGCTGCTCTACAAAATCACCGGCACCTGGGGGAACCACGAGGGCTCCATCCTGCTCTGGGCGCTGATCCTCGCGTTCTGCGGCGGCGCGGTGGGCGCGTTCGGCGGCAACCTGCCGACCGCGCTGCGGGCGCGGGTGATCGGCATTCTTGGTTTCACCAGCTGCGGATTTCTGCTGTTCGCCCTGCTCGAGAGCAACCCGTTCATGCGCGTGTGGCCGCCGCCGATCGACGGCCAGGGGATGAACCCGCTGCTGCAGGATCCCGGCCTCGCCTTCCATCCGCCGATTCTCTACACCGGCTATGTCGGCTTCGCGGTGCCCTTCGCCTTCGCCGTCGCCGCCCTGATCGAGGGACGGATTGACGCCGCCTGGGGCCGCTGGGTACGCCCCTGGGCACTCACCGCCTGGTGCTTCCTCACCTGCGGCATCGCGCTTGGATCGTGGTGGGCCTACTACATCCTCGGCTGGGGCGGCTTCTGGTTCTGGGATCCGGTCGAGAACGCCTCGCTGATGCCATGGCTTGCCGGCACCGCGCTTCTCCATTCGGCCATCGTCGTCGAAAAGCGCGGCGCGCTGCAGAGCTGGACCGTCCTGCTGGCGATCCTGGCCTTTTCGCTGTCGCTGCTCGGCACCTTCCTGGTGCGCTCGGGCGTGCTCACGTCCGTGCATGCCTTCGCCCAGGATCCCGCGCGCGGCATGTTCATCCTGGCCTTCCTGCTGATCGTCACCGGCGGCGGGCTGGCGCTCTATGCCTGGCGCGCGCCGCAGCTGGAGGGCGGAGGCCTGTTCCAGCCGATCAGCCGCGAGGGCGCCCTGGTGCTCAACAACCTGCTACTCTGCAC